>CANGCD010000080.1 GCA_947452215.1 Cytophagaceae bacterium
GGCTGGTCAAAAAATCATTCAAAACTTCTTAGCGATTTAATCTATGTTCCAACTCATTCCAGCCATCGATATTATTGGAGGACAATGCGTTCGATTAACGCAAGGGGATTACCAACAAAAGAAAGTTTATAGTTCTGACCCTTTGGAAATTGCGAAAGCATTCGAAGGGGCTGGAATTCAACGATTGCACTTGGTCGATTTAGACGGGGCAAAGGCGAAAGAAATTGTCAATGCAGCCGTGTTAGAGCGCATCGCGTCGAACACCTCCTTACATATTGATTTTGGCGGTGGCGTGCAATCCGATGCGATGATTGATCGCGCATTTTCTGCTGGAGCTGCCCAAATTACTGCCGGAAGTATCGCAGTTCGCAATCCCGAACTCGTGCATGGCTGGTTCAAAAAATACGGAACTGATAAAATTATCTTGGGCGCAGATGCCCACAACGAACAAATCGCAGTGTCAGGTTGGCAAGAAAATTCGAATATTTCCATCTTTGATTTTCTGACTGATTATCAAGCGGCAGGCGCTCAATACGTCATATCGACGGATGTGGCAAAGGACGGATTGTTGCAGGGGCCAAGTTTTGATCTATATGAAAAAATCCAGGCAAATAACCCCGGATTAAACATCATTGCCAGTGGTGGGGTGGCCAATTTGCAAGATTTAGAACAATTACGTGCCATGAATTTATTTGGCGTGATTGTAGGAAAAGCCTTTTACGAAGGCCGGATTACACTCGAAGATTTAGCCACCTTTGCCAAAGAATCCCTATGCTAACGAAACGAATTATCCCTTGTTTGGATATAAAAGAGGGTCGGACTGTGAAGGGGACCAACTTTGTAGATTTGCGTGATGCGGGCGATCCCGTGGAGTTGGGTGCTTTGTATGCGGAACAAGGCGCAGATGAGTTGGTGTTTTTGGATATTACGGCAACGGTTGACAATAGAAAAACCCTAGTCAATCTCGTGCGAGAAGTAGCCCGTCATGTGAATATCCCATTTACTGTTGGGGGTGGAATTAGTAGCATCGAGGATGTCTCTGCTTTATTAAATGCGGGTGCCGATAAGGTTTCCATTAATTCCTCGGCGGTTCGTAGGCCTGAATTAGTTGATGAATTAGCCCTACAGTTCGGCTCTCAATGTATCATTGTAGCGATTGATACACGTTTTGTAGAAGGCAACGATTGGGTACATACCCATGGTGGTAGAAAAATCACGGAAATTCAAACGATGGCATGGGCCAAAGAGGTGGAATCTCGTGGGGCTGGAGAAATCCTATTAACGTCCATGGATGCCGATGGCACCAAAGCCGGTTTTTCCAATGGCCTAACGAGTCGGGTTTCTGCGCAATCTTCCATTCCCATCATCGCATCAGGCGGCGCAGGGACGATGGAACATTTTTATGAGGTTTTTACGGAGGGGAAAGCAGATGCCGGTTTGGCAGCAAGCATTTTCCACTTTAAGGAAATTGAGATTATTGAATTGAAAAAATACTTATCAAGCAAAGGAATTCCGATGCGGATATACTAATTTAACCCTTATGAGTTTACAACCCGATTTTTCCAAAGGCTTAATCCCTGCCATTATTCAAGATGCAAGTACCTTGAAAGTATTGATGTTGGGCTATATGAATGAAGAAGCCTACAACAAAACGCTTGCTGAAAACCGGGTGACTTTTTTCTCTCGCTCGAAAAATCGTCTTTGGACTAAAGGGGAAACATCTGAAAATTATTTGGATGTGGTCAGTTTGGCTATTGATTGTGACCAAGACACTATTTTGATTCAAGCAAAACCAGCGGGGCCAACATGCCATACCGGTTCAGATACATGTTTCAATGAGTCGAATGCAGATAATGCCGCTTGGTTAGACCACTTAAAACACATCATTCGTTCGCGCAAAAATGCATCTGCTGACACATCTTACACGGCATCTTTGTTCCAAAAAGGAACACATAAGGTAGCTCAAAAAGTAGGCGAAGAGGCGGTCGAATTAGTTATCGAAGCTATGATGGACAATGATGAATTGTTCAAAGGCGAGGCGGCGGATTTGATTTTCCACTTATTGGTTTTGTTGGAAGATCGCGGAATCGGATTAGAAGAAATCGTTAAGACATTACAAGCTAGACATCAGAAATAATATGATTGGATTTATCATTCGTTACATCATCATTGCATGCGTAGTATTGATTATTCCGCGCTACTTAAAGGGAATTACAGTCGATGGATTTACAACGGCCTTAGTCGTTGCCTTGGCGATGGGATTTTTAAATTCCTTTGTAAAACCTATTCTGAAAATTATCAGCTTCCCGATTACTTTCATGACATTGGGATTATTTTCTTTGGTGATTACTGTTGCCATGGTTTACATCGTGGAAGCCTACGTGGAAGGCTTTAAAGTGAGCGGATTCATCGCTCCTTTGATATTCAGTTTTGTAGTAGGAATTACGAACTCATTCGTAGGACTTTTTACCAAATAAACCCTCTTTCTCTTTGGGAAACCTTGGAGGTTATCCATAGGTTATGTAACCTAAGCAACATCTAAGTCCAGTAAAATAGATTATCATTTACTTGATAAGCTCAACAACCACATCTTGGCTGATGCCTCATCAGTGAATGATTTCATGGGAATGGGTGGCTTTTGAAAAGTGAAAAGAAGCCTCATGATAAATGATGCTAATCCTGGCTTAGAGACCATCGCCATCGCTGAATAAATCTCAGGAAGTGCCGACTTCGAATAATCCCGTGTAGCCTTATCAGGCATTGGCGAATTCTTCAAAAATATTAATAGGGGCACCGGTTTGTTCCCGGTGATGCTTTTTACCAATTCGACATTGGCTTGAATCAACGGAACAGTCCGCAAGATCGATTTTGAATAGGAATAGAGAATTCCTGATTCGTCTAAACGGTAATCGGCAATATCGCCCTGAATTAATTCCATACTCAATATCAATTAGCTGATATCTTTTGAAGAAATCCGTAATGTCATCAATCCTGCTAATGCAGATGGAATGGCAAATACCCAGAAACTTTGGGTCATATCCAAACCCCAAGCGACCAACAAGCCCCCTAAAATAGGGCCTATAATTCCTCCTAAACGACCGGCGCCAATTGCCCATCCAACGCCAGTGGTTCGAATGTAGGTTGGATACATGCTTGCGGCGACCGCATACAAGCCAACAAAGCCTCCCTGAACACCAAAACCCATTAAAAAGAAGATCACCAAAACGTAGTCGGTCTCCACAAAAAAGCCAAAGGACAGCATGACCAAAGCGGTAAAAATCAAAATTATTCCGATCGTTTTTTTCAATCCAAAACGAGAAGAGCAATAACCTTGCATGGGAATTCCGACGATTGCACCGAAGTTGAAAACCGTTCCCGCATAGATTGCAGCAGAAAGCGAAAGACCCGCATTCGTGGCTAATTTAGGGATCCAATTCAACATGAAATACAGGGTAGCGAACGCTAGAAACAACGCAGTCCACAATTGAAAGGTGGAAATCCGATAGGGCTCTTTGACCAGGATTTGAACACTTGGTTTTTCTTCAGCTACTTGGGAGGTTACAAATGACTCCTTGATAAATAGGCCTACCAGCGGTAAAGACAGAAAAGTCGCATAGCCTGCTAATTCAAATAGGTGTTCCCAACCTGAGGTTTTAATGACGGTTGCGGCGACTAATCCCGATAAAACGGCTCCGACGGGATAGCCAGCTACGACGGTACTCACCCAAAAATTTCGAGTAGAAGTTGGCGAGTTTTCCGCCGTTAATGCCGCCGTTGTTGCCATCATGGCGCCAATACCTAGGCCACTGATGAATCGAAAAATCATCAATAAATTGATATCTGTCGCAAAAGACGTGGAATAGATACAACTGGCCATCAATAATCCCGCGATTAACATGGTGGATTTTCGGCCTATGCGATCAGCAAAAGGGGCTAAAAAAATGGCTCCGACAGTCATCCCGACCAACCCTGAGCTAAATACAATACCTAGATTCGCAGGTGAAATGCTCCACGCTTTGGCAATGGCTGGGGCCGCATAAGATATAATGAGGACATCCATTCCGTCCAGCATATTCATTAAAAAACAGATGAATACTGCGATGTATTGCTTAGTTGACATATCCAAAAGAAGGCTTCACGCCCGTTTTAACCCAGTTACGCAAAGCATCAAATGCCTCACCTGTTTGTTTATCCGTAAATTGGCAATGCGCCTGTCCATTCGTGTACTTCACCGCAAAATATTTTCCACGACCTTGGGCATGAATCATATTTTCTAGATTCGTAACTGCATAAGACACAGGAATGAGTTGGTCATAAATCGTATGCATCAAAACAATCGGCTTATCGATTTTTCCTGTCCGATCATAGCGCGCAAAAAGTTTCTGTGGATCCTGCGTGGCTGCCAAACGCTCCGCTTTTTTGTTCACTTCTAGGTTATCCGGGAAACCAGAATAGACTGTTTGCGTATTATCAAATGGGTTTCCATTGAATTTTAACGCCAAATCACGCAACACATTTTGATTGAAAAACAAGGAGCCGGGTAAATCAGCTAATTTCAGATCAAAGCGTTTGGCAAAAGCAACTGCAAGTACAGAATCCTTAGCTATGATGGCTTGTTTGATGGCTGCCATACGCGAACCTGTTTGGGCAAAGGATACAAATCGTATTGCACTTGATGGATCAAAAATCTCTTTCAACGAAGGTACTATTCCCGGGAAAAGTCCATTGAAGGTCGCATACATATCATATTCCTTGCGGCATTGTAGGTAAGGACGCGAAGACAAAGGACACAATGGCAGGCCACCCTGATAATACTGTCCAAAATTTTCCAAAGTCGCGACCGTAATCCCGCCCCCCATGGAATGACCTACCATGAAAGTCGAATCCGGTTGGCCCATCTTTTTTACAAAGGCTTGACGCAATTCTTCCGTCGCATCCACGCCTTCAGGCAAGGCGAAGCCTTGAATGGGGTAATCCGAAGCAGCGATTGCGAACCCGCGATCTAAAAAGGGTTTTAGCCGTTGGGCCAACTGTGCATTCGCACTTGATGGAGGCGTGCCCATAAACTGGTACCCATGTGCGTACATGATCAATTTTTTATTCCAATTTGCGGGGATGTGTACTTGGTAGTCGCCACCTTTTAGAGTACCGAGGTCAACGGCCTTTTGTGCCATTATGCTGATGGAAAAGCAGCAAAATAAGAGGATACGGTTTATCATAGTAATTTATAAATTCGGATTTTAACAGCATCAGGCATGCGTTCGCCTGTACAAACAAAAATGGTATCATTGACCCAAGCATATTTACTGGTCAAGGGAGCTTCTAGTTTCGGAATAGCACGGAAGTAATATTGACTTGCATCTACCTTTTCCCCTTTCGCGATACGGGCCGCCACTTCAGGTGTTGCCACGCGAACACCTACGTTTTTCACATAAATTATGGAGCCATCATCCGCTTTGAATTGATAATGCGCTTCTAATTCAGCAACGCCATCCTTACGGACTACTTGCCAGTCGGCACCCCCATTAAATATCTCACCTTTAATTCCGGGTCCGTCCACCGTTCCACCGATAATCGGAATAATTCGTCGGGTACCGTGAGCCGTTTCGCCAACAGTCAATGCGGGGCTAAGTTTTACCTGTAATTCACAGAAAAATTCGAGTTTGGGAGCCTCTTGCGCAAAGGCAGAGGAGATGCTGAAAATCAGCAAAGTGATAATTTTTTTCATCGGTTTAGATTTATCTCACTCACGTTGCTATAGTAAACACTCGGAGGAGTGTCAAAGCTACGGGGAAATTAGGAATTTTCGGCGCCAAAAAAGCATTTTATCAGGTAATTGGAAAGCAAATTATCCCGAATTCCCCTAACTTCGCGATACGCTGACGGGGTCGGGGACCACCGGCAGCGTATAAACCTACTATGAAAAAACTGATTTTCGGAGCGATGCTCCTCTGCCTATCAATACCTGTATTTGCAAAAGGTAATCTCCCTCGAACTATCGTAACCACAGACGGTGAAATCGACGATGTCGACACATTCATTCGCATGCTGATGTATTCCAATGAATATCATTTAGAGGGCCTCGTTTATTCTAGCTCCATGTGGCATTATAAAGGCGACGGAAAGGGAACCCAATTTACCTCCGAAATGGAGATGACCCGCAAAATGTATGGCGCTAAAACGGATTTGCGCTGGCCGGGCGTTCAATGGATTCAAGACCTCCTGAAAGCCTATGCACAAGTACATCCGAATCTAATTTTACACGATAAAAATTACCCTTCTCCTGCCTACCTAAATAGCCTTGTGAAAGTTGGGAATATTGATTTCGAGGGCGAGATGGAACAAGTCACGGAAGGCTCTGAATGGATTAAAGCCAAACTTTTAGACAAGGACCCCGATCCGATTTACTTACAAGCGTGGGGAGGAACGAACACGATTGCCCGAGCATTGAAATCCATTGAAGAGCAATATGCTGCTGATAAACATTGGCCCGCCATCAAAGCGAAGATTTCGAAAAAAGCCATCATTTATACCGTGATGGACCAGGATGCCACCTATAAAAACTACATCGGTGGACATTGGCCAGAAATTCGTGTATTCTACAATGCAAATCAATTTGGCAGTTTTGCCTATCCTTGGAAGCGTATTATGCCAAAGGCAACGCAGCCCTATTTCGAAGGTGCTTATATGGCAAACAAGATTATTTTGGACCATGGACCGCTTTTGAAAATGTACTATTCTTACGGGGATGGCCAAAAACAAGCAGGCGATGATGAACACATTCACGGGGATATCACCAAACTAAAAAATGCACAATGGGGTGATTTCTCGCAATATGATTTCATATCTGAAGGAGATTCCCCAGCCTTTTTACATCTCGTGGATGTAGGCCTAAACAACTTAAATAATCCTTCATATGGCGGTTGGGGAGGACGATTTGTTCAGGCCCAAGACAATCCGTTCCGTTTTGAAGATAACGAGCAGGCTGCCGACTTCAATCCCGAGACAGGCAAAATGGACATTAATTATTCGCAAACGCGCTGGTTGATTGCGGCACAAGAGGATTTCGCGGCGAGGGCCGATTGGTGTATTAAATCCTACGCGGATGCAAATCACGCGCCCCAAATCACGGTCAAAGAAGGTATGCATTTGACAGCTAATCCAGGTCAAGAGCTGTTATTAACGATAGAAACGCGTGACCCAGACCGGAATGGCATCCGATTAAAGGCTTGGGCCTATCCAGAAGCTGGATCCGGAAAAGCAGGGATTAATATTGGAGGAAAACAAGCGATCGTATCCATCCCGGATTCAGCGAAAAAGGGGGACACTTTTCACGTCGTCATCGAGGGAACGGACAATGGAATGCCAGCCTTAACTCGCTATCGTCGGGTAGTGATTAGTATCCGCTAAATAGCCTCAAATTCGCCGCGTTCCAGATTTTTGCGAACCTTGCCCGCCTCGAAAACTTTGCCATTCATCGAAATGTAAACACCCGGAGCGAGCACTTGGACAAATGCTAGGGCACTACCAAGATTGAACATTCCATCGGATGATCCGAATTTATAAGGAATCATCGCCCCCGTTAAAACGATGGTTTTATTCGAGATTTGGCTCGCCAAATATTCCGCCGTTTGGGTCATCGTATCGGTTCCATGGGTAATTAAGATTCGATCAGCATCCGTCGAAAGGCAAGCATCACATATTTGAATTCGGTCAGTATCCGAAAATTCAAGACTATCCTTCATGAAAAGGGTATCTGTTTTGACATCCAGTCTGTTACGGCCTTTAGTCAACATTTCCTGCAAATGCGTCTCTTTGAAATACAAGGACCCATTTAATTCGTTATACTCTTTATCAAATGTTCCCCCGGTAACATAAATCTGAATCATATTTTATAATTTGTCGATGAAATAATTCGCACATGCTCACACTACAATTAGTTACAAACCTGGCAGAGATGGAAGGTGTTTTAGCCTTACAACAAGCCAATTTACGCAAAAATATAACGGAAGCAGAAGCGGAGTCACAAGGTTTTTTGATGGCGGAGTACGACCTTGCTTTTTTAGCATTATTACAGGGCAGTAGCCCCGGTATCATTGCCAAAGATGGAGAAAAGGTCGTTGGATATAGCTTAGTGGCATTGCCTGATACCGCTTGCCAACATCCTTTATTGGCCGATTTGGTCGAGAACATTGAACGATGCATGTTCGACGGAAAGCCCGTTGAAAACTATGCCATCGTCGCACAATTATGTGTATCAAAGTATTACCGGGGGCAAGATTTAGTCCAACAATTATATGGAGCCTTTCGGGAATATTATGCAAGTCAATACACCTATTGCGTTACAGACGTAGCTCAAGCGAATACCCGTTCATTAAAGGCCCATCAAAAACGGGGATTCCAAGTGATTGATACCCTAAACTATGGGGGAATTGCTTGGGAGATCGTGTTGTGGGACTGGAATAAAAAAGCCGCCCAGGATTCCTGAACGGCTTTCAAATAAAAAACTAATTAACCATTTTAAAGTGAGTGACGAAGCGTAATTCCATAGGTTCTAGGATCTCCTAATACCGCACCGTATTGGCCAGCATTACCCCCGGCAGGTAATAATTGCTCGAAGTAATTTTGGTCTAATACATTTCTACCCCAGATTGAAACGCTTACCCCTTTCGCAGCTCTAAATCCAATCCGAGCATTTAATAAGGAATAGCCTTCAATGTTCAAGTATTTCGAAGGGGTTGCACTTGAAGAGAACCCTGAACGAGCATAGTCATCGACCGCGATATAGAATTCTCCTGTTTGGCCTAATAATTTTGCCACATTCGTATATTCTGCCCCAAAGGAAGCCGCCCATTTAGAAACCCCTGGCAAATCTTGTCCAGAGATGTCTTTAAAGAAAGCCGTTCCTCCTGTTTCCTCTAAAGGAACTGGGGCATTTTTGAATGTCGTGTAAATCGCCTCGGTATAAGCTAAGTTACCATAAAACGAAAAATGCTTTGTCAAACTTACCGTTCCATCTACTTCAAGACCACGTACTCTAACACCTTCCGCATTCGCTAAATAACCGCGGTTAACAGCCGGATCTGGCGTTTGAACTAAGGTCTGGTAATCGGTAATTTCCGTATTGTAGGCAGTTAAATTAAAGGTAGTATTTACACTAGGGCGCGTTTTAAAGCCAAATTCGAAATGCTTCGTAGCCTCTGGTTTGATAGTCGCTAAGTCTAACATCGGTTGACCATTCAAGGTAGGCAAGCCACCTAAATTCAACCCTACCGGCTTGTATCCAGTCGAATAGGTCGCAAATGAATTAAAGTTTTTCGAAGCTTTGTAAGCTAAAGTCACTTGTCCAGAGAAGTTGCGATCAGATACATCAGCATTAAACGCCTGATCTGAATACACTAATTTTTTCAAGGCTATTAATGCTGGATCCGTTGTTTGCAATCCACCATAAGTCGTCCGACTATAGGTCAAATCTTTCGCATCATAATTGTAGCGAATACCTGGCATCAAGCTGATTTTGTTTGTCAATGCAATATCCAATTGCCCAAAAACGGCGGCAGAAAGGGTATTCAAATTCGAACGTGTCTTAATTCCATATCCTTCGAAAAGACCCGGAGTTTTCCAAAGTGCACTCGTTGTACTTTGGTTAAAACGCCAAGTCGCTGATCCACTTTCCTCTGTTTGATCCGGATTCGATTTTAGGTTTTGGCCAAAAACAAAGGCCCCAAATACCGCGCTCACTTTAGACGAAAATGTTCCCGCCCATCTGATTTCTTGTGACCATTGCTCGTGATAAGATGGAGCCTGCGATAATTTCAAGGCTTGTAAACCTGTGAAATCACGGTCATTCGAAGGATCCCAATTCCAATAACGCCAAGCCGATGTCGAAGTTAAAGTACCAGGGCCTAATTGGAAATCCGCATTCAATGAAACCCCGCCTAAATCCTGATTCGAGCGCCACGGCGTATCATGATCGATTAAACGATCGTAAGGATTGCGGGAAGGTAAGGTATAATTTAAGTCTTTGATAATATTTTCAAATTGACGGTACGAAGCACGCAACGTTGGAGCCACACCAGCAAATACCTGTGCATACCCATTCGGTCTTTGTTCGGTAAAATCTCCAATCAAAGTGAACTTCGCTTTCTCAGATGGCGCAAATAATAGTTGACCGCGAACACCCAAATTATTCAAATCGTTTACTTTTTGTTGGGTCGCCACATTGTACAACAATCCGTCACGCTGCGTTCCTGAAAAGGAAATTCGAGCAGCCAAAGTCTTCGACAAAGGGCCGGTAATACTCGCCTTCGCTTGAATATAGCCGTAATTTCCATAGCTCAACTCGAAGTTGGCGCCCGGCGTGAAACTAGCCTTCTTCGTGGTCACGTTAAAGTTACCAGCCGACGTATTTTTACCAAATAAGGTTCCTTGCGGACCACGTAAAACCTCCACTTGTTCGATATCAATGAAGTCCATTGTCGTCGCTGCGGGACGTGCATAATACACGCCATCCACGTAGAAACCCACACCCGGATCGATACCATCATTCGTTAAACCAAACGTCGTTCCCAAACCACGGATACTCAAAGAGGTGTTACGAGGGTTCGAGGAATACAATTGAACCGATGGAATAAACTCCTTCAAACGGTTCACATTAAATGATCCCGTCTCAGCCACTTTTGCACCACCAATAACGGTGATCGGGATTGGCACATCTTGTACGGATTCCTTTCTACGACGAGAGGTCACGACGATTTCCTCTAATTCCTTCGCTTCCTCTTTCAAATAAATTGTAACAGGTGTTCCTTCTGCAATGTAATCCTGCTTTTGGTAGCCGATGAAGGTAACGATCAAGGTATAAGGAAATTTTTGTCCGGTTTGGAAGTAGAAATGTCCTTCTGCATCCGTGATTACCCCGTGGGTTGTTCCTTTGATGTACAACGAAACACCAGGAATGGGCTCCTTTGTTTTTTCATCCAAGACCTGTCCACTTAGGGTAGAATTGATGGTCGATTTAACTTGTTGGCCAAAGGCCGTGGCCGACGAAACTGCCAGGATTAATAGGAGGGTAAAAAACTTATTCATTTTAGAGCGGGTTATAATTTGCTATTATACTACAAACTCTACCGATTTAGTAGATTGTGATGCAAATGTATAAACAGTATGAATATAATACAAACCTCTATTTAAGAATATTTGAAAATATTTTCAAAAAACTACTAATACATAACAAAAAAGCAATTTATAAGTCTATAAAAATTATAGATTTATAAGTTACTTACTTGAAAAAGTGATAAATTAGATTGCTAGCTAAACAACAGATACGCCACCGCCAATGTCACAAACACATTAAATAATTGCGCGATTAAAAAAGCGTACAAAGGCTTCTTGCCTTCTTTGGAGAACAAATCAGAAAATTTGGTTTCCAAGCCAATGCTCGTAAAAGCTAATGCAAACCAAAGGCCTTGTAATGCCTTGAAGCCTCCTTTAACCGAATCAATCGTTTCCGACGGAATCACAAAAGAGAAGAGCAACGATGCAGCAATAAATCCTAGAACGAATTTTGGGAAGCGCTCCCAGATTACTGATACAGTAGGTTTAGCTTCTTGCGCGGTTGCCGA
>CANGCD010000081.1 GCA_947452215.1 Cytophagaceae bacterium
GTATACACCTCGTGCGCCTCGTGAAGATGGCGAACGTCGTCCATATAACCGTGAAGGTTCTAGTGACCGACCGTATACGCCTCGTGCTCCGCGCGAGGGTGGCGAACGTCGTCCCTACAATCGTGAAGGTTCGAGTGATCGTCCGTACACACCTCGTGCGCCTCGTGAAGATGGCGAACGTCGTCCATACAACCGCGAAGGTTCTAGTGGTCGTCCGTATACACCTCGTGCGCCTCGTGAAGATGGCGAACGTCGTCCATACAACCGCGAAGGTTCTAGTGATCGTCCCTATACACCTCGTGCGCCTCGTGAAGATGGCGAACGTCGTCCCTACAATCGCGAAGGTTCTAGTGATCGTCCGTATACACCTCGTGCACCTCGAGAAGATGGTGAACGTCGTCCCTACAATCGCGAAGGTTCTAGTGACCGACCATATACGCCGCGTGTACCTCGTGAAGAACGTAAGTTTACACCAAGAGATGATGACCGTGGAAATTCAACGAAATTTTCGAAACGCGATACATTTAAACCGCGTAACCGCCATGATCAGGCACCTGCCTTTACTCCTGCGTATAAATTAGATCGTTACAAGGAAACTGCGCCTGCCAAAATTCAAAAGAAAATTGCGCAGATTGAGCGTCGTGGAGATGATGTTCGCTTAAATCGTTTCATCGCGAATGCGGGTATTTGCTCTCGTCGGGATGCTGATAAATTAATCGAAGCAGGTGAAATCAAAGTAAATAATAAAGTTGTGACAGAAATGGGTTACCAAGTTGGACCCACTGATGTTGTTAAATATGGTAATCGCCGCTTGAATCGTGAGAAACCAGCGTACGTATTATTGAATAAGCCAAAAGACTTTTTGACGACGACTGAAGATCCTGCTGATCGTAAAACAGTTATGGAACTTGTGAAAAATGCGGGCGATGCGCGTATTTATCCAGTAGGTCGTTTGGACCGTAATACAACGGGCTTAATTCTTTTAACGAATGATGGGGAGTTGGCAGATAAGTTGACGCACCCATCGAATGAAATCGAAAAGATTTACCAAGCGGAATTAGATAAGCCTTTGACCGACGAAGATTTTGAAAAAATCGTTGCAGGTTTAAAATTAGAGGATGGTGAAATTAAAGTTGATGATTTGGCTAAAGTTACGCCAGATGGTTATGTAATCGGTGTTAAAATTCACTCAGGTAAAAACCGTATCGTGCGTCGTATATTTGAACACTTAGGTTATGAGGTGACTAAACTGGATCGTACGACCTTTGCGGGTCTGACCAAAAAAGATTTGCCACGTGGTAGCTGGCGTTACCTAACGGAACGCGAGTTAGTGAAGTTGAAATATTTGTTGTAACGAATAGCAAAAGAAAAGGCCCAGTGAAAACTGGGCCTTTTTTATGTCTTAAGCGAAATGACTTAGATATTCATCAAAGATTCGCGACGTCTCATTTTACCAGCTGGTATCCCAAACATCATTTTGAAACGACGGCAGAAATAAGCGGTGTCTTTGTAGCCAACTTCCGATCCGATTGCGCGAATTGATTTTTTTGTCGTGCGTAACAATCCTACCGCTGCTTCCATCCGTTGGTATTCGATGTAATCCTGCGGATTAATGCCTGTTAACATTTTGAAATATTGACCAACGTAATCTTCGGACACATTCGCTACGTTCGCTAGGACTTTGTTGGATAGGTCTCCTCCGATATGGTCTTTTATATAGGCAAAAATGTCAATTAAACGTGGATCTTTGAAATAGGTACTGTTGGTCGCTAATTGCTCTACGAACAAACGGTTTTGGATGATGTAACGAATGACCTCAATAACGATCTCTTCCGTTTTGATCTTGATGATTCGGCCTTTGCCAATTTCATCCGACATATCTTCCAATAAAATTTCCTTAATCGTCTGTGCTAGCTTTTCGTCCTTTTTGATTAAAAAAGGAGGGATATCTAACGAAGTGAAGAAATTCACTGAATCAAATACTTTTGCTTCAAAAGCCACCATGCCGAAAGAATTGTCATGGCTTCCAATAATTTGAGAATCCATGTTCAAATCAAAGTACAATTCGCGATGCGTCATGAACTCCTCATTGTTGACTGCTTTTGGCTTTTCAGCGTTTCCGTAAGTTACGCTGACCATTTTGCCGCCAGGGATAAATAGCATATCACCTTCTTCCACCGGAGTATCTTCTTCTCCAAATGAAACTTCGCCTTTGTACAATATCAAGAGCGAATTTTCCACATCGTAATAATTCTTAATACGAATAGGTTGTAATATTCTTATGTTACGTGCTTTGATGAATTTGACCCCAAGGGACTCAATGATCTTGTTGTAATCTTCCATTTTATTGCTGATTCTCCACCGAAAAACACGGTTTTAACTTTTTAATTTGGACAAAACTAATAAATCAGATAATAATTCCAAATTATTTTAAATTAATTTTTGTCCATTTGCCTAAATGTGTCGACCATCATTAATTGTAATATACCTATAAATCCCGCTGGCGGGGTGGTAGGGGTTTGAAATTCTGTGCTAATCTGTTTTTTATAATTATTTTTAGGGTAAGCAGAAATTTGAAATAAAATCAATCAATAGGTCATTTTTTATCTGTAAATTTGTTTTCTAAAGCATGTATAGCTTTATTATTTCCCCTATTTGAAACACCATGGGACTATTTAACTTCCTGACCAAGGACATCGCCATTGATTTAGGTACAGCGAATACCTTAATTATTCACAAAAATCAAGTTGTTGTCGACGAGCCGTCGATTATTGCTTTAGACCGCACGACGAATAAAGTTTTAGCTGTGGGTCGACAAGCCATGATGATGCATGAAAAGACAAATGATAATATCAAAACGATTCGTCCCTTGAAAGATGGGGTTATCGCCGACTTTACCGCTGCAGAATTAATGTTGCGCGGATTAATTAAAATGTTGGATCGAGGGAATTCATTTTTCTCTCCAGCATTACGTATGGTGATTTGTATTCCATCGGGAATCACAGAGGTTGAGAAACGTGCGGTTAAAGATTCCGCGGAGCATGCTGGTGCTCGTGAAGTTTATATGGTGCATGAGCCTATAGCTGCGGCAATCGGTATTGGAATTGATATTGAGCAACCCAATGGGTCATTGGTTGTTGACATTGGAGGAGGAACGACGGAGGTTGCAATCATCTCGTTAAGTGGAATTGTCGTTGAAAACTCGATTCGCGTTGCAGGGGATGAGTTCACGCGTGATATTAAAGATTATTTGTTGCGCGAACATAAATTGGTGATCGGTGAGCGTTCTGCGGAGCAAATTAAAATTCAAGTAGGTGCTGCCTTGCCAGAACTAGAAAATCCACCTGCTGATTTTGAAATTCGAGGTCGAGATCAAATGACAGGTATTCCGAAAGAGATTTTGATTAATTATTCTGAGATTGCATATGCCTTGGATTCGTCCATCACGAAGATTGAGGTTGCCATCATGGAAACGCTTCAACGTGCTCCCGCTGAGCTTTCGGGTGATATTTTCCATAATGGTATTCATTTAGCCGGTGGTGGAGCCATGTTGCATGGTTTGGATAAGCGTATCGAAAAGAAAACGCAGCTGAAAGTTCACGTGGCCGACGATCCATTGAAGGCCGTTGTTCGTGGTACAGGCGAAATCTTGAAAAACCTGGAGAAATATAAGCCTGTTTTAATTACCTAGTTCTCAATCACGATAGCTCATGATTCAACTGTTCCAATTTTTAGCGCGCCAAAAGGTCATCCTTTTGTTTATGCTGCTGGAACTTGTTAACCTTTGGGCTGTTTTTAAATACAATGCGTATCAGCACACCTTGTATTTTAACACGACCAATCAATGGGCAGCTTCTATTTTAGCTACGACACAAGAGGTTAAAACGTACCATCAACTACGGATTGTGAATGAAACGCTGGCACGTGAAAATGCGCTGATTCGCACAGAATTACTTCGATTAAAAAGTCAACAACAACCTGCCTCCAAATTACCTTATTTTGTCAGCGATGCGATGTTGAATCGCTACCAAGCACTAGCCTGTCGGGTAATTGATCAATCCACCCAAATGTCTCAAAATTATTTGACGATTGATAAAGGCCGCCTCGATGGCATTCAGCCTGGGATGGCGGTTATTTCGTCAACGGGTGTTGTGGGGAAAGTGATGTCATGTACAGATAATCTTTCCTTGGTAGTTTCGGTTTTGCATACAAGTAATTCGGTGTCGGCTAAATTAAAGCGAAGCGGCGAGTTGGGCTACATCAAATGGCCTGGATATCAAAGTGAGGTAGCTGATTTAATGGATGTTTCCAAATATAAAAAAGTTGTAAAGGGGGATACCGTTGTTACATCTGATTATAATGCTGTTTTCCCTCCCAATATCCCCATTGGTATTGTCGCGAAAGTAGGCTTAGAAAAAGACGATACGTTTCATGATATCAAAGTGATGTTGTTCACGCAGTTCGCTACGTTGCAATATGTGTATGTGATTAAGAACCGTTTGGCGGGCCAACAAGCGAAGTTGGAGGCGACAAAACCTAAAGCAGAATAAAATGGCCGTTTCATTCAACTATAAATGGTTTTTGGCTGTATTGTTTGCCCTTGTGATACAGGTGTTGTTTCTGCGCGACATTGCCATTGCTAATGTAGCCTTTTGCTTCATCTATGTATGGTTTTTGGTAAAGGCGCCCATGAAAACAAATCCCTTGCTATTATTACTTGGGGCAAGTGCGATCGGTTGGCTTATTGATGTTTTCTATAACACCCATGGAATGCATGCCTTTGCATGTGTTTTAGTTGCATGGCTCCGACCCGTTTTCTTCCGCATATTGACACCGGCTAACGGATATGATGAGCGATCGAGTATTTCATTGCTTGAAATGAAATGGCTATGGTTTTTCTCCTATTTATTCTTAATGCTCATGTCACACCACCTGCTACTCTTTTTATTAGAGGCAGGCGATTGGACACTAATTGGTTACAGCGTGCTCAAAGCACTTGCTTCCACAATCCTAGGAATGGCTGTTTTTGGTATGTTGGAATTTTTCAACCGTCCTCAATAAGCCTTTTTGTCAGAGTTTTCGTTCAATTTTTTGTGGTCTCTGTTTTGTAAGCATAATCCCGCGCATGCATTCATGCGTATAATTGCCTACTAAATGGAACTATCTGCCGAAGCGATTTTATTGCCTCAATCCGATGCAAAATCGATATTTGAAAAAGAGTTTATGCCGCATCTTGATGCGATGTATAATTTTGCACTCCGCTTGACAAACGATGAAGACGATGCTCAAGACTTAGTGCAGGATACCTGCATGAAAGCTTTTCGCTTTATTGGGTCATTTGAGCCCGGCACCTATGCCAAAGCCTGGTTATTCCGAATTCTCAAAAACAATTTTATTAATGATTATCGGAAAAAATCGCGTGGGCCCTCGAAAGTAGAGTTTGAATGGGTGGAACAGTCCTTTTCTGGAGATGAAGATCAGGAGCCTGCTACTCATGCCGATTTGCACGCAGAGACCGTGAATGAGATGCTTGGTGATGAGATTACGGCCGCTATTCAAGCATTACCCGTAGACTTTCGGATGATTATCATTCTCTGTGATTTAGAAGAATTTAGTTACGAGGAAATGGCTCGTATTTTGGATATTCCCATTGGGACCGTACGTTCACGATTACATCGCGCTCGTGCCATCTTGAAAGAAAGCCTTGCGGCTTATGCGAAAAGTAAAGGGTATCACTGACAATGTGTCACTTGTTAAAATTGAACTATTTATCCTTGCCTTGTTGTTAGAAAAATATTGCACGTAGCATGTCCCCCATGAAAAAGACTTGTACCCATCAGCCAGATTGTTTAAAGTTGATACAACGTATTATTGACCGTGAAGCTACTCCTGAAGAAGAAGCAGCATTTTTGGCGAATAAGGATCAATGTTTGCCATGTCAAGAGGGCTATGCACTCGAACAATCCTTGCGAAATGCGATAAAATCGAATTGTACGAGTAAGTGTCCTACGGAGCTTTTTGCGCGGATTAAGGCAAAACTTTTTGTCGTTTTAATCCTTATTTCCATTCTTATTCCGTTATTTTGCTAGCTAAATTAAAACAAGCAGCACTTGGAAGGTAAACTCATTATTTTTTCTGCTCCATCCGGATCCGGCAAAACGACCATCGTTAAAGAATTATTGGCGAATAACCCTAATCTAGGTTTTTCCATTTCCGCATGCACTCGAGATAAACGCGGACGTGCAGAAGCCAATGGTCAGGATTATTACTTCATGACGCCTGATGAGTTCCGTGCTAAAATTGATGAAGACGCTTTCGTGGAGTGGGAGGAAGTATATCCAGGTGCTTATTACGGCACGTTAAAATCAGAAATTGAACGCATTTGGGCTTCTGGTAAACATGTCATTTTCGATGTGGATGTCAAAGGGGGCCTAGCGTTAAAAAACTATTACAAAGAGCGTGCTCTTGCTATTTTCGTAAAAGTACCCACCTTAGAGATGTTGGAAGATCGCTTACGTGCTCGTGGTACCGAAACGGAGGAGTCATTATCAAAGCGCATTTTCAAAATGAAATTTGAGTGGGCATTCCAAGATAAATTTGATGTGATTCTTGTGAATGATCAATTGGAGGATGCGGTAAAAGAAGCACAAGATTTATTTGATAATTTTACGCGCTAGCATGAAAATTGGCCTTTTTTTCGGATCGTTTAATCCCATTCATCATGGCCATCTTATCATTGCTCAGGCCGTTTTGAATCAAACGGACGTCGACCAAATTTGGTTTGTTGTTTCTCCTCAAAATCCACACAAACAGAGTAAAACGCTCTTGCACGAATTCGATCGTTTAGATTTAGTGGATCGTGCGATTGAGGATAATTTTCAGTTCAAAAGTTCAGATATTGAGTTTCACCTCAGTAAACCGTCATATACGATTCACACGCTGACGCATTTATCAGAAAAATTCCCAAAGGACTCCTTTCGATTAATTCTCGGGGGTGATAACCTCGAACAGTTCAAAAGTTGGAAGAACTACGATAAGATTCTTGATTATTTTGGGCTCTATGTTTATCCGCGCGGCGAACAAAACCAGAGTGATTTATGGCAACATCCACAGGTTACTCGCATTGAAGCGCCATTATTGCAGATTTCAGCTACCTATATTCGACATTGCATCCAACAAGGGCAATCGATAAAATATCTAGTTCCTGATACCGTTGAGGAACGAATCCAATCCAAAAAATTCTACATTTAGGCCTTTTCGCCTAAACCGTGTTTTCCTTTTTTAGCCCCTTCCCATTTTTAAGAATTTTAGGTCTCTGGATCATGGGACTATTGGTCGGGCCATTCGTTATTGCACTAGTTGCTTTCGTCTTACTTTTGGCGTTTCGAAACGGAAGAATTATCTGCGCACTTTTGATTAGTTGTTTAGCATTTTTGCGATTCTCGCAGGCATCCTCTCGCGAAACGGATGTTTTATCGAAGCACGATGCGTTTGTGTTTCAAGTGCATCAGGAGCCTGTCCGTGGACCTCGTGCTTGGAAAATTCAGGCTAATGTCATTACTGTTCGACAAAGTAATCGTTGGGTTAGGACTCATGCCTTATCCAACATCTTCATCCCGCTAAAGGGGCAAGCGCCTCGCAAGGGCCAACTCTATCAGGCATTTGCGAGCCTTAAACCCATTTTAGGTCCTTTAATTCCCGGGGCTTTTGATTGGAAGCATTATTATGCTTTGCAGGGAATTTACTCCTATGCATTTATTCCATCTCAAAACTTGAAGTTGGTTCAAGATGCTCTTATATCTCCATCCTTTTTTCTGCGTTTGCGTGAGCAAGCGAGCTACTATCTGCATATGGCTTTGCCACCGGGTGTGCATCGGAATGTGGCGGAGGCCATGTTTTTGGGTATAGGGGGAGCAATCGATTTTGATACACGCCAGTCTTATGCTGCCTTAGGTGCCATTCATATTTTATCGGTGTCTGGTATGCATGTTGGCTTGCTGTATTTGGGCTTACAATTCCTATTCGGTTTTCTGCTTCGATTCCGGCCCTGGGGGGCTCGGATTTATTTCGGGCTTATTATGTTTGTGATGTGGACATATGCGGCGATGTCCGGCTTTTCTGCCCCTGTCTTACGCGCTGCGTGGATGTTTTCGGTGTTGTTATTTGCCCAAATTTTCCGATTACGATCCCACCCTGTTAATGTTTGGGCCTTTTCAGGTTTTGTACTTCTCGTAATTCAGCCGATGGATTTTTTCCAGGTCGGCTTTCAGTTATCGTATGCTGCGGTGTTGGGACTTATTTTATTTCAAAGTTCAACTGTAAACTTATGGAAGCCAAAATATTGGCTTTTCAAACAGACTTGGGAATTGACTTGTGTGGCCATAAGTGCTCAAATTTTTACGTGGCCCCTAATTATCTATTATTTTCATCAGTTTCCCAATCCCCTGTATTTCTTTTTACTAAACCCCGTTTTGGTTTTACTTTCTACGTTGACCTTAGGTATTGGCTTTTTGTATTTGTTTTTAGCACCCATCATCAGTTTTCTTCCGATTGTTTTTTCAAGCTGCAGTCATTTATTTTTATTCAGTTTTGAACTTCTTCATGGTCTGATGTTTACCGCTACGGAGCGTTTTCAGACGGTAATTCCCTTTATTCGGCTGAACGTTTATGAGCTAATAGCATATTATGTTGGCCTAACACTGCTTTGGTATTGGTGGTCGAATCGCAAGGTTTGGGGTCTGTATCTTTGTATCAGTCTATTGGCTGGTGTATTTATTGCACGATTCGCTCAGCCATTGTATGATGAAGCCTACTTAAGTGTTGCGGATAAACAAATGGTATTTATTCGAACCCAAGGTCTACGAGGTCAAAGCTATGGAGCTGCTAGTCAAGCGTGGCTGCAATCCAACGTGGGAGCCTGGTGGGCGGCTAAGCAGGTGTCGGATACCTTAACACGTAGATGGCCCAAAGGTAGTTTGCGTTGGGATTATCACGGAATTGAATTTGTATATCTAGCTAAACCCAGTGCTCAGACTAAAGAGCACGAAACACATTTGATATTGGCTCCGGATTTAGATTTACGCGATCCACGGTTTTTGAAGACTTGGAAAGGGTCGACTTGGTATTTTATTCGAAGGCCTAGCGCATATCGGATAAGTAAACTGCGCGCTTATTGGCCTAAAAAAGTATATTATTTAGCTGAGCAATCGGCGGTTCATTTTCCATAAAAAAAGGCTGCCTGGTTAAGGCAGCCTTGAAAGATTAGCTAGGTTTCTTCTCGTTACGTTTACGTTCGTTCGGATCTAAGAAGATCTTACGCATACGTAAGGATTTAGGAGTGATCTCTAAGTATTCATCCTTTTGGATAAATTCCATACACTCTTCTAATGAGAAGTTTAATTTCGGAGCAATTTTCGTATTTGAATCCGTACCTGACGCACGCATATTCGTTAATTGCTTCGCAGCTTGAAGGTTCACTTCGATGTCATTTTGGCGATTATGCTCACCTACAACCATCCCTGTGTAAACTTCTTCACCTGGATCGATGAAGAACACCCCTCTGTCTTGTAATTTATCGATTGCGTAAGGAATCGCAGGACCTGTATTCATCGAGATCAATGATCCGTTGATACGTCCTGGAATAGCTCCTTTGAATTCTTCATAAGCGATGAAACGGTGTGCCATGATTGCCTCACCAAATGTAGCTGTTAACACTTTTGAACGTAAACCAATCAATCCACGTGAAGGAATGTTGAATTCTAAGTGTTGCAAGTCACCTTTCGGTTCCATGATCAATAGTTCACCTTTACCTTGAGTCGCTAATTCGATTACTTTACCAGCAACTTCAGCAGGTACATCTACAACCAACGCTTCGATTGGCTCCAAACGCTCTCCATTAGGACCTTCTTTAAAAATAACTTGTGGCTGGCCAACTTGTAATTCATATCCCTCGCGACGCATGGTCTCGATTAATACAGACAAGTGAAGTATACCACGTCCAAATACTAAAAATTTATCTTCGCTTTCCGTAGTAACTACTTTCAAGGCTAAGTTTTTCTCAGTCTCTTTGAACAGTCGATCACGAATGTGTCGAGAGGTAACTAATTTACCTTCTTTACCAAAGAACGGTGAGTTGTTAATTGTAAACAACATGTTCATCGTAGGCTCATCAATTGCAATACGAGCTAAAGCTTCGGGATTCTCTGCATCTGCGATCGTATCACCGATTTCGAAATCTTCGATACCGGTTACCGCGCAAATTTCACCACACTCTACTTTATCTACTTTTACCTTTCCTAGACCTTCGAATACTTGAAGTTCTTTGATACGCATTTTCTTTGTTGTGCCATCAGCTTTGCAAAGTGAGATTTGCATCCCTTCTGTCAAGGTTCCGCGCTCTAAACGTCCGATGGCAATACGACCTACGAATGAAGAGTAGTCCAAAGACGTAATCTGCATTTGTGGTGTTCCTTCTTGAACTTTAGATGCTGGAATGTGCTCGATAATCGCATCCAATAATGGGATGATGTTATCCGTAGGTTTTTTCCAATCTGTACTCATCCAACCTTGCTTCGATGAACCGTAGATACATGGGAAGTCTAATTGATCTTCTGTTGCTTCTAAGTTGAACATCAAGTCAAATACACTTTCGTGTACCTCGTCTGGACGACAGTTCTCTTTATCTACTTTATTTACAATAACAATGGGTTTCAAACCTAATGCAATCGCTTTTGAAAGTACGAAACGCGTTTGAGGCATAGGGCCTTCAAAAGCATCTACCAACAAAATAACACCATCCGCCATACGTAGAACGCGTTCTACTTCACCGCCAAAGTCGGCGTGACCAGGTGTATCGATAATGTTGATTTTTACTCCATTGTAACGAACAGATACGTTTTTCGATGTAATCGTAATCCCTCTTTCTCTCTCTAAATCGTTATTATCAAGGATCAAATCTCCAAATTCTTGATTTTCTCTAAAAATTTTGGATGCGTGAATGATTTTGTCAACTAGGGTCGTTTTACCGTGGTCAACGTGGGCAATAATGGCAATGTTGCGAATGCTTTGCATAAAAATGTATTCGTTGAATGAAACGAAATTCCTTTAATTGGGAAATTCAAGGTGCAAAGGTAGGGATTATTTCTTTGAAAAGTGCTAATCGATTAAAAATCAGCCGTTGAGATTTTATTCAGTAAGAGCCTTAGATACCTTGGCACCTAATTTTGGGCTTAATTGCTCAGCTATTTTTTGTGCAATTCCGTTTGAATCTATGCCACAAAGCACATATAGTTCACTTTGCTCTCCATGTTCCACAATGTGGTCTGGGATTCCCAAACGAATCATGTTGGCCTGATATTGATGATCTACCATGAATTCCGCGATGGCAGAACCAAATCCACCTACGATGGACGCATCTTCAACAGTTAAGATTGTATTAAATTTACGGAAGATCTCATGTAAAAGTTTTTCATCCAAGGGTTTTGCGAAACGCATGTCATATAAAGCGGCATCAATTCCTTGACTCGCCAATACTTCTACTGCTTTAATTGCTTCATTTCCAATGTGTCCTAAACTTAAAATGGCCACATCTTTTCCACTGTTAAGTTCGATGCCTGTCCCAA
>CANGCD010000082.1 GCA_947452215.1 Cytophagaceae bacterium
ATACAATGGCGATATTGCTGCTTTAAGTATTCTGCGCAAAGCTCATCCCGACAAAGACGTATTTTTCACGGAACAATGGACGGGTGCTAAGGGTGATTTTGCAGGTGATTTCAATTGGCATATCAAAAACGTCATCATAGGATCTTTAGTAAATGATGCCAAAACAGCATTAGAATGGAATTTAGCGAATGACCCACAATGGGGACCACATACGCCGGGAGGTTGTACCGAATGTAAAGGAGCTATTACGATTCAGGCCGACGGTCATTTGATTCGTAATCAGGCCTATTACATCATTGCACAAGCATCTAAATTTATCCCGACGGGCTCCAAACGGATCGAATTGAAGGGATTACTCAAAGGTCTAAATGGTGTTGCAGCGATGCGTCCCGACAAGCAAGTGGCAGTACTATTACAAAACGAAACGCAGGAACCTATCAAAACTTCGATATCATTAAGCAATAATCAATGGGAAATCGAGATTCCGAAAGGAGGAGTGGCTAGTGTAGTTTTGAAGTAAGAGTGAAGAGTGAAGGGGTGAGACAAAAGACGTTGGACTTTAGACCTTAGACGTTGGACCTTGGAGTGAATATTAAGTAGAGACGCGATACTTCGCGTCTTTCCAGCAGGCTGAAGCCTCAAATTAAAAAAGAATTTTAACCCCAGGTTTTAACCTGGGGATTCCCTAGGCTAAAGCCTAGGGTTATAAAATATAACCTGTCAACTATGAAAACATTTAACATTAACCGTCGCCATTTCTTGAAGGGAGCATCTGCAAGTTTGGCATTATCATCCTTTGGAGCCTATGGGCTTGATTTGGTTAACCCCACTAAACCCTTACGGGTTGGGTTAATAGGTGCGGGATGGTATGGGAAAAGTGATTTATTCCGACTCATGCAAGTAGCACCCGTGGAGGTTGTAGCCCTTTGCGATCCGGATCGAAATATGTTGACCGAAGCGGGGAAACTCGTTGCGGCCCGACAAAAATCCCACAAGACTCCACGGCTTTATGGGGATTATCAAAAACTATTAGCTGAAAACGCTTTGGATATCGTATTGATCGGTAGTCCGGATCATTGGCATCCCTTGCAAATGATAGACGCGGTAAAAGCAGGAGCGAATGTCTATGTACAAAAGCCGATTTCGGTCGATGTATTGGAAGGCGAAGCGATGGTCGCTGCCGCTCGAAAATATGGAAAAACGGTCCAAGTAGGAACCCAACGAAAATCCACACCCCACATTATCGATGCGAAAAATAAAATTGTAGATTCGGGCTTATTGGGGAAAATCGCGCATGTCGAAATGTATTGCTATTACCACATGCGCAATAACGGCAATCCACCGGTTCAAGCTGTTCCTGAATTCTTTGATTATGAAACATGGACTGGTCCAGCACCCTTGAGACCTTACGATGGATTACCGCATACCCGTTGGTGGAGAACGTTTAATGAATACGGAAATGGCATCATGGGTGATATGTGTGTGCATATGTTTGATACGGCGCGTTGGTTGTTGGGTTTAGGCTGGCCAAAACGTATTTCATCCGAAGGAGGAATTTATGTTCAAAAAGAAGGGAAGTCCAACATAGCAGATACCCAAACGGCCGTATTTGAATACGATGGTTTGAATTGCGTTTGGCAACATCGCACTTGGGGAACGCCGCCAGATCCTGAATATCCTTGGGGATTAACGATTTATGGGGAAAAAGGCACCTTGCGCTTAAGCACGATGCAATATGACTTTACACCGGTAGATCCCAAAGGACAAAAAATCCACGGTTCATGTTTCTTTGAGAGAGAAAAATACCCCGAAGATTTAACGGAAGACCGCATCGAATTAAATGCTGCACCAGCCACACGCTTACATATGTTGGATTTCTTGGCGGCAATTGATAAGGGCACGAAGCCGGTTGCAGATATTCAAGAAGGTCATATTTCGACGGCATCTTGTATTTTAGCGAATGTTTCGATGAAATTAGGCCGACCGCTATCCTATGACCCACAAACAAAAACTGTTATTAACGACCCAGAAGCAACAACCTTATTAGCGAGAACTTATCGCCAACCTTGGTCTCGAAACGGATTAAACGCATGAAAAAACTAATCTTAGCTTGTTTATTAGTTCCAAGCCTGGCTTGGGCACAAAATGGACTCCAATTATTGGAGAACCTAAAACGGATTGAGTCTACTGGGACTGTATTGCACGTCGCAGCTCATCCGGATGACGAAAGCACGCATATGTTGGCCTGGTTCGCCCAAGAACAGCATTGGGAAACCAATTACTTTGCCTTCACACGTGGGGACGGAGGACAAAACCTCATCGGTGATGAGCAAGGCATTCCTTTGGGACTGATTCGTACACAAGAATTATTGGCTGCACGTAAGATTGATGGCGCGAATCAATATTTTTCGCAAGCCTTTGATTTTGGATTTTCCAAATCGACCGATGAAGCCTTAGGGTTCTGGAATAAAGAATTGGTCCTTTCCAATTTGGTTTATGTCATCCGAAAATTACGCCCTGATATCATTTTTACCCGTTTTCCTCCGGATGCTCGGGCTGGACATGGGCACCATTCGGCTTCCGCGGCATTAGCTATTGAGGCTTATCAAGCCGCGGCGGATCCCAAACGTTTCCCGGAACAATTGAAAGGGGATATTAAACCCTGGAAGGCAACGCGTTTGTTGTGGAATACGTTCCGTTTTGGAGGAACCTCAACCGTTTCAGAGGATCAATTCAAGGTTCAAATTGGCAATTATTTACCTAGCATTGGGCAGAGTACTGGGGAATTAGCAGCTTATTCGAGAAGCCAACATAAATCACAAGGTTTTGGATTTGCGGTCGATCATGGAAAATCAACCGAATATTTTCAAACCTTGGCGGGTTCTACACCTAAAAATTCGATTGATGAAGGGGTTATGGATCACTGGCAAAATAGTGTTGCGGGAGCGGATATCGAACGAATGATTCATTTGATTATCCAAAATTTCCAAGTAGAAAAACCCTATTTAAGTATTCCGGACCTGATTCAGGTGCGTCGCGCCCTAAATAAATTAGGCGATACCTATTTGCAAGCGAAGAAAATCAAGCAAATCGATGCATGGATTGTACAGGCAGCGGGAATACATTTTGCGGGAAATACGAACCGCGGAACGATTGCTCAGGGCGATGCCTTACCGGTCAAAACGGAATTCATTGTCCGCAGTCCTGTTCATGTGGCAGCCTTGCGTATTTCCATGGGGGAAAAAGATACATTATTTAAAGAAACGGTACTTCCCTATAAACGCTTGAATTGGAACCATAGTCAAGTAATTAAACAAGAAATAACGCAACCCTATTGGTTGGTCAATACCAAAGAAACCGGCCATTTCGTCGTGAAAGATCCAAGCAAAATAGGTCAAGCAGCACCGGATCCGGCATTATTTGTCCAAGCACAATTTACGATTGAAGGGGAAACGATTCAGGTGAGTCGGCCCATCCAAGAACTTGTCGTAGACCCGGTTAAGGGGGAATATTACCAACCGATTGCCATCACTCCTCGTAGTATTTTCCAAATCAATCATCCGAATATTTTGCTTCCAAAAGGATCGGGAGAAAGCAAATCAATGGAAGTTACAATCAAAGCGATGGGGAAAATTGCGGCAGGTCAGGTACAAGTATTGAATCAGGTGGGAGAAACGCTTGGAACTTTGGGATTACCGAACGGAATTGAATCAGGAACGACGCAAAATTTGGTTTTTGCGCTACGTGAAAAAGATCAAAAATTTGAAGGTAAAAACACATGGCAATTACGTTTGGCATATGAAACGTCACAGGGAAATTGGATTGATTCTTTGCAAATGGAGAGCATTAGTTATCCACATATACCGATTCAACGCTATTTTTCACCCGTTTCAGTTAATATTTTACACATTGATTTTAAGAAAAATGGGAAGCGCATCGGATACATCAAAGGAGCAGGCGATAAGGTTCCTGAGAGTTTGGAACAGATGGGTTATCAGGTCGATTACTTGCAAGAATCCGATTTGAAGGCGAATCATTTAGCACAATACGATGTGGTATTGACGGGCGTAAGAGCACATAACACCTTGGACTACTTGAGTAATGCGTATTCAGAACTGATGAAATACGTAGAACAAGGGGGTAATTATGTTGTTCAATACAATACACAAAGCAATTTGGGGCCTCTAAAAGGTGCTATGGGTCCGTATCCTTTGAGCGTGACTCGGAATCGGATTACCAAGGAAGAAGCAGCACCTAAATTCTTAGTAGATCATGCTTTATTCCATGCGCCAAACCAAATCACCGAAAGCGATTTTGAAGGCTGGGTACAGGAAAGAAGTATCTACTTAGCCGAATCTGAAGACAAGCATTTTCAATTTCCGTTGGCATTTACCGATCCCGGCGAAGCTGAGCAAAAAGGAAATATCGCTGTTTGTCGCTATGGAAAAGGTCAATTCATTTACACGGGTTTAGTTTTCTTCCGGGAATTACCGGCGGGAGTACCGGGGGCTTGGAGGTTGATGGCTAATTTATTAGACAATAGACGTTAGACATTGGACTGTAGAGACGCGATACCTCGCGTCTTTCCCCAGGCTTAAGCTTTGGCTTATATATTATTCAAAACCCCAGACATTAGTCTGGGGATAAACAAAAAGTTATGTTACATCACAGTGTATTTTTGATATTCAAGGCAAGTACATCCGAATTGGAAAAAGATTTTTTCATCGCTGAAGCAAGAAAATTATCCCAAATTCCTGGCGTAATGAACTTACAAGTTTTGGAAGAATTCAATGCCACAAATCCCTACACACATGGTTTAGGAATGGATTTTGAGGACCAAGTAGCATACGACGTATACTCGAATCATCCGATTCATAATCGCTTCGTTCAGGAGGTTTGGTTGCCACGGGTGGAGAAGTGGCAAGAGATAGACTTTAGAGAGATATGAGTTAAGAATTAAGAGTTAAGAATTAAGAGTTAAGAATTAGGAGTTAAGAACGATCAACTGACAACTGATCACTGACAACTGATCACTGAAAACTGACAACTGAATACCATGATTCAAATTTTTCAAAAATCCCTTCCATACGCGGATAAAACAGCAATAATTTCGGAAGGGCAAGCATATACATTCGCTGAATTACATCAAGCTTCGGCCAATTTTGCTCAACTATTATTGGATGAATCGGCCGATTTAGCTGAAGCAAGAGTTGCCTTTATGGTCAATCCGGGTTTCGACTACGTGCGCGTACAATGGGGAATTTGGCAGGCAGGGGGAATCGTAGTTCCACTCTGTTTAAGTTATCCATTGCCATCATTGCGCTATACGATAGAAAACTCGGGAGCATCGATCATTGTTGTTTCACCTGAATTTGAAGAAACGCTAACAGGATTAGCTGATGAATTAGCCTGTCGCTTGATTGTATTGGGGAAAAATGATCAAGCCCAAACAGTTAAAAAATTGCCAGACGTGGTCGATTCACGCGGAGCGATGATTTTATATACGAGCGGAACGACGAATTTACCCAAAGGCGTTGTAAGTACCCATGGCAATTTAAATGCACAAATATCCTCGTTGATTGAAGCCTGGAAATGGACCACAAACGACTCAACGGTTTGCGTATTGCCATTGCATCACGTTCATGGAGTTGTCAATGTTGTTTCCTGTTCTTTGTGGGCAGGAGCAAGCTGTACATTTATGCCCAATTTCAGCGAAAAAGGAATTTATGAACTCATTGAAACTCAAAAAATTAATGTGTTCATGGCGGTCCCAACCATCTATTTCAAGTTGATAACCTACTGGGAATCATTAACAACAGAAAAACAGATTGTGTTGACGAATGCTTTGGCAAAACTTCGCCTAATGATTTCAGGATCTGCCGCATTGCCCGTTTCAGTTATGGAGCGCTGGAAGACCATATCTACCCATTTACTTCTGGAGCGTTATGGCATGACGGAAATAGGGATGGCTTTAAGTAATCCCTTCGAGGGTCCACGCGTTGCAGGTCATGTGGGATATCCCTTGCCAGGCGTTTCGGCTAGGTTATCCGAAGAAGGGGAAATACAAATCAAGGGGCCAACGGTCTTTAAGGAATATTGGAATAAGCCCGATGCTACAGCTGAATCCTTCACGGAGGATGGCTGGTTTATGACGGGAGATATCGCTGCAGTGGATGAAATAGGAGGATATCGTATTCTAGGACGTAATTCGGTCGACATCATTAAATCCGGGGGATATAAGATTTCAGCCTTGGAAATTGAAGAGGTATTACGCCAATATCCAGGAATTTCAGATTGTTCGGTAGTGGGTTTACCCAATGATGAATGGGGCGAATTGGTGGCTGCAGCTATTGTAACAAAGTCTCCTGTCGATGAAAAGGCTTTAAGTACCTGGATGCGCGAGCAGATGCCTGCCTACAAAACACCTCGCAAATATGCGGTTTTAACTGAATTACCGCGTAATGCGATGGGAAAAGTGACCAAAAAAGACGTTGTTAATCTAATTCAATAAATTATGCTTTTACGCGGAGTAGCCTTATTGGCCGGCTGTTACATCATCGGCCAAATCATTGGAGAAAGTCTCGGACATTACCTCGGTATCAACAACAATGTGGGGGGTGTTGGATTTGCCATGTTGTTATTAATTATTGCCCAAAACGAACTCGAAAAACGCAATCTTTTTCATGTGGAAATGGGCGAGGGGGTCATGTTTTGGAGCAAGATGTACATTCCCGTTATTGTGGCCATGTCATCGATTCAAAACGTACGCGTAGCTTTCAATAATGGTTTTTTGGCCTTATTAGCAGGTATTTTGCCGGTTGCTATCTGTTTACTTTTTATGCCCATTTTATCCAAATCAAAGAATAACTAACATGGAATACATCATTGAATTATTGGATAAGAATGGATTGATCGTGGCGTTTTTGGTCACGGGAATCATGGTCTATTTTTCTGATTGGTTTTCGATTAAATTGACCAATAAAAAACTACCCGGTTCAGCCATTGCCATCTTTTTGGGATTGGTAATCGCCTACATCGGCGGCGTATTAACGCAAGGAAAGAGTGGTATCGCGGATGTATCAGGTTTATCGGGATTCAAAGTCATGGGGGGACCCATGTTTCGAGATTTCGCGATTGTGTCGACAGCCATGGGTGCAAGCTTTGCAGTCATTAAGAAAACGGGATCCGTAGGGATTTTATCCTTATTTTTAGGCGTGATTTTCTCCTTCGTGGCTGGGGTTGGTATTGCGTTTGCTTTTGGTATTACGGATGCGGCCAGTTTGACAACGATTGGAGCAGGCGCATGTACGTTTGTTGTGGGACCAGTCACCGGAACAGCGGTGGGGGCGAGTTCTGATATCATTGCCATTAGCATCGCGGCTGGCGTCGTGAAATCCATCTTGGTGACAATTGGGACACCTTACCTCGCACCCTACATCGGCTTAAATAACCCCAAATCAGCTATGATTTTTGGCGGATTGATGGGAACTACAAGCGGCACGGCTGCGGGATTAGCCGCTACGGACCCTAAATTAGTTCCCTATGGAGCTATGACGGCAACTTTCTATACGGGATTGGGTTGCTTGATGTGCCCATCGGTGTTGTATTTTGCGCTAAAGGCGATGATGTAGAGACGCGATACCTCGCGTCTTTTAGACGTTGGACGTTAGACGTTGGACCTCAGAAGGTAGAGACGCGATACTTCGCGTCAAGTCCCTAGGCTAAAGCCTAGGGATATAAATTAACCTCAGACTTCAGTCTGAGGAATAGACGCGAAGTATCGCGTCTCTACTTACCTCGCCAAAGCGCGCAAACCACCCCCAATCACCATCACAGACGCATAAAACGTGAAGGCCAACGTAAACAAACCATCCGCAGGCGTTTGACCAAATACATGGTATGGTGCCCAAAGCAATCCAAGCGTACTCACAAAAAGTAGTCCGATCATGGCAATTTTAATCCAGTTGTTCCGACGCGTTTTTTTCAATTCAAAGGCCATTAAAATTCCTTCAGTCACATAACTGAAAAGGAAAATAATCAAGAGACTGTAGGCAAGGGTTTTGAAACTGTTCATATTCATATTTGTTTGTTTTTCTTGAGCCAAAATTAGATTCATTGTTCGCCAAAATTTGGCGACTTACGAAGAATTTACGATATTGGTAAAAAAAAGATGCACCCGTCCGAACGCCTCCGCGAAATCAATGGCCTCCTCCTTCAAAAATCCTTTCAGGTGAATCATATAAGCGTTTCTGCTTATTTGAACGAGCATTTTGACGTCATAAACTATGCGGAAAGGTCATTCAGTAGAGATCTGAAAGACCTCAAGGAACTGCTTCAAATCCGCTATCCGGCATTACATGATGCATCAGGCGAACTGATTAAATTTTCGCGCGCGCAGAATCGATTCTACCTCATCCGAGATGATATCTCAGCCTTTCCAAGTATCTCTGATAAGGAATTAAGTCAAATCGCCTCCACCATCGAACAGAATAAACATCTTTTCAGTGGCGGAGCAGGCGAGGGGCTTGTGAATAAACTTAGAGCCATTGCTTTGGAAAATAGCATGACTAGACACCACGACATGTTGGCCTGGTCGGCCATGGAACTCGTGAATGACGGAGAACGCTCCGGGGCCGATTTGATGTCAATTATTTTGGAAAACATCTATGCCAAAAGAGTAGTCTCCTTCACTCACCGAGGTTTAACCGCTCAATCCAAACAAAAACAAATCTTAGGATTGCCTGTCTTGCTCAAAGAATACAATAACGGTTGGTATACCGGCTGGTACGTATTATTCCAACCCATGGAACCGGGAGAGACTCAGCTTAAAATCGATATCGATCAACTCCAATTATTTGCCCTAGACCGGATTGTTGAAATCAAGCCCGTACAGCAACAACCGCGCGTGCGAATTCATCCGGAATTCAGGCCTGCGGACTATTTTAAAAATTGTCTCGGATTATTTCGAAGTAAAAGTCTTCAAGCAAAAGGAATACATTGCCTCATTTCAAAAGATTCTTGGATGCTGAATTACATTGAGAAATACCCGATACATGCGAGCCAACAAATTAATTTAGAAAATGAGTCGAGCGTAAGGATCCAACTTACATTGGAAATTGACCAAGAAGTGGAAAATTTCTTTATTCGTTTCGCGCAGGAAATCAGGGTATTGGAGCCCGAAAATTTAGTGGAAATAATTAAAGCAGGTTTGAAAAGAGGTATGGCTCATTACAGTTAATTAACCCAAATCCCCTCATCGAACCTATTCGACCGCGCTTTCGAATAATCAATTCCCTTAACGGAATCGAGGATATATTTCAAGCCCTGCCACACGTGGTTTTGGTAAACAGGATCCTGGTAATTCGATTTATCATGCCCAAGCGTTGTAACCCAAACATGGCCCCCTTGAAAATTTTGTGTCCATACCGCAGGGAAATAGCCTTTAAACGAGCCGCTGTGTTGGCTCACCAAGTCCTGTTGTTTCCCATCCAAACTGCTCAAATCATGCATCATCAACACCTGAATGCCCGGATACAACTCCTTCCCAAAATAACATTCATCTTCCTTTTCCCATTTCAAGGGAACATCCTTCATGGATGGATGCGATGATGCGATGTTCAAAACCCGAAAGGCTTGAAATTTGGCATGCCAGGAGAAGGTTTCTCCAACCATCATTTTAAACCATGACCAATTACGTTCTGTTCCTGTTACGGAATGCACCCCAACAAATCCGCCACCGGCTTCGATGTAATGTCGGAAAGCCAAACGTTGTGCATCTGTAGCAAAGACATCATTATTTGTACTCGTAAAGATTATCGCTGCGTATTTTGCCAAATTCGCCTCCGCAAACACCGCAGGATCATCCGAAACATCAACCTGAATCTGATGTGCCTTTCCTAAACCTTGAAAACAGGCGACTGCTGCGGAAATATTATCATGCACATAACCAGGGCCGTTTTTGGTATATACCAAGACGCGTGGTAATGGCTTAGCAAAGCCAGATAAAAAAACGAATAAACAGATAATGAATAATCTCATCGATTTATGGATTTACACCGTATTGGTCAACTAAATAAATGATCGCAGCGATATTCACAGCGCCCAATAACAACTCTCGCTTATTCACGTTTTCAAATACATCCGTCTTCGCATGATGTAAATCAAAATAACGCTGGCTGTCGGGTACCAAACCCGCTATAACGGTGTTAGGATTTACTTTCACTAATGGTCCAATATCCGTGCCACTTCCACCAAAGGTCACCTCACAACCATAAGGTTTTAACAGGGAAGACCACGCTTGAAATTTCTTAAATGCCTCCTTAGAAGCCGTCATGCCAATCGAACGCGGTGTAAATCCGCCCTCATCACTCTCTAAGGCCATGATGTGATTTTCATTATTCAACTTCGCCTGATTAGCATATTCATTGCCTCCGCGTACACCATTCTCCTCATTAGCGAATAATACAAAGCGAATCGTACGCTTGGGCTTATAGTTCAACGCCTTCATGACGCGTAACACTTCCATCGTATGTACGACACCCGCTCCGTCATCGTGCGCACCTTCGTTCACGTCCCAACTATCCAAATGACCACCTAGCGTAATGTACTCATTCGGAAACTCGGTACCCTTGATTTCAGCAACGACATTTTGTTCATCGGCATCAGGTAAGAAAAAGCCATAGGTTTGCAGCTGCATTTTCACCTGACCTTTTTTCGCTAATTCATAAAGCATTTTGGCATCATTAGGTCCTACAGCCACAGCCGGAATTTTCGGATAGGCTTCATCGTAAACCATGGAACCCGTATGCGGTGCATTGTCTGGTGCGGTGCTTAGGGAGTGAATCATGATTGCCACAGCCCCGTATTTAGCGGCACGAGATGCGCCCGACCGACGATATATACCACTTTCGCCATATGCTCGAAAAGTCTGAATCTTCGTTGGGTCAAATACACTATGAAAATATACAATCTTCCCTTTGACCTCATCCTTCCGTTTTTCTAATTCATCAAAATTAGCTACTGCCAAAACTTCTGCCTCTAGCATGCCGTTCGATCCCATCGAATTTCCTAATGCCAAAACTGCCAAAGGTTGAATGCGCGATTCGCCGTTCACCCCCACAATGGATGCAAAATCATTTCCACCTCTTTTCCAATTCGGCGTTTTACAAGCCTGCAAGAATACCTTATCCGCACCAAGCAACTCCATGTTACGCTTACCCCATACAACTGCTTGTTGCTGCTGAGGAGAACCTGCTAAGCGTCCACCAATCTTTTTTGTTAAATCATACAAGAGGTCGTAGGCCTTGCCGTTGGTCATGATCTCATCCGACATGCGTTTTATGAACAAACTATCTTTTTGGGCAATAGATGAAAAGCCTACCAAAACAGTTAGGCAAAGGGCTGATATTACTCTCATATAGGTTTCGTGTTTGAATGAATTTTAAATATAGGCATGCTGAAT
>CANGCD010000083.1 GCA_947452215.1 Cytophagaceae bacterium
ATTTCCATTGCTTTTTGGTACACCAATTGATCATTTTGATTAAATCAAATTCTCTAAATACGATGTAAGCTTCATTTTCTTGTATGTCTACATCCTCCTCTAAATCTGGTATTATATCGTGATTAATGCCATTATCCGTACAAAAACTCGTAAAGCCATTAATAATTCCATTAGGTGTGTATTGAAAACTTTTGCTACTTAAAACAAGATTCAGCGTTTTATATTTTTTGATCTTATCGATACATTCTGATAATCCATTGTACATATTAGATTCAAAATTTTGATAGAGAATCGACGCATCAGGACCAAATTCTTTAACATCTATATCTAGAATTAATAACTTATCCTTGGGTATTTTTGATAATATTCCTGAAACGCTTTTATTAAAATGAGGTAAGATTATATAATGATTGTATTTACCTGCATTGTCTTGTATAAGGTTCTCGAATAATTGAATATCATGGTAATGGAAAAATAACGTATGACTAACTCCTTCGCCTAAGTTTTCCAATATATTTTCAAGCAATATTTCTTTGTACGGCGTAAGGGCATCCATTAATATAAATACATTTAGTGCGCTCCTCGTATCTGTAGATGCAACATAAAAACCTTTACCATGATGTGAATTAATTAATCCTCTCTCACGTAATTCGTCGTATGCCTTCGTAACGGTCATCCTTGCCATCCCAAATTCATTCGCCACCACATTTATAGATGGAAGCTGTTTCCCGCGCTCAAATTTCCCTGAATCAATTGCATCCACGATACTATCAATCAATTGTTGATACTTGGGTTTATTACTTTGAGGATCAAATTGTATCATAATTAGTGAAGAATGATGGTGTTTTCAATATCTTCTAATGTAGCTCCTTTTGTTTCAGGCATTAAATATTTGACATATAATAATTGGCCGACCATCATAATAGCAAAAAATGCAAAAATGTAGGTTTCGCCTAAAAGACCCGTAAAGACGGGAAAGAAATTGGTAATTAAAGCGGCAAGAATCCAGTGTGTTAAGGAACCCCAAGCCATCCCAGTAGCCCTGACGGAATTGGGGAATATTTCTGATATGAATACCCAAATCACAGAACCTTGACCAATTGCATGGGCAGCAATAAATGCAAAAATGTACATGGGAACCCATTCAAAGGAGGAACTATAAAAGGAATAGGCTATTAAAGATAAAGAGATGATATAGCCAAATGACCCAATATACATGAGTACTTTTCTGCCTACTCGATCAATTAAATACCAACCAAGTAATGTGAAAATTAGATTCGCTACTCCAATGCCTGCGGATTGCAATAATGCACTCGATTTATCTAAATGAGCTTTTTCAAAAATACGAGGAGCATAATATAAAACAGCATTAATGCCCGAAAGTTGATTGAAAAAGGAGAATAAAAAAGCTAAAAGTAAAGGCCTAAAATATTTACTTGTAAATATATTTTCCTTTTGAAGTGAATTGGATTTATTGTCCAGGATACGTTTAATGGTTGAATCGGCATCTGTATCAACTAAAGAAAGTATTTTTTTTGCTCCAGCTAAATCATTGCGATACAAAAGTAAAAATGTGGGACTTTCGGGAGTGAAAAGAATTAAGATCGAAAAAAGCAAGCTTGGTAAACCTACAATGGCCAACATATAGCGCCAATCGTTGGGCCCTAATCCACTTATGCAATAATTAGATACATAGGCAATCAGAATACCTAATACAATGTTTAATTGAAAGGAAATAACCAATTTACCACGATGTTTCGCAGGAGCAATTTCGGAAATATAGATTGGAGCAACGACAGAAGAAGCTCCAATACCTAATCCACCTAGGAATCGGTAAATCATAAAACTGTTGACATCATCTGCCATAGCAGCTCCGATTGATGAGATTAAAAAACTTAATCCAATCCAAAAGAGTGTCTTTTTTCGGCCAAATTTATCAGCGGGAATACCTCCAAATGCTGCGCCTATAACAGTACCATAGAGTGCTGTAGCCATGGCAAATCCATGAGTCCAATCATCTAGATGCCACAATTCTTTAATTGTTTTCTCTACGCCCGATATGACAGTCATGTCCATACCAAAAAGCATCCCGCCAAGTCCCACTGTTATGGACCAAAAAATTACATGTTTGTTCATTGATTCTTATTAACTAACCAAATTAGTAATAATTTCAACATAATAAATTGTAATTATTAGACTATTTCCAATTACGAATGTTTTTTGGATGAATAGTAAAGTAGATGTTCTGGCGATATATATTGTTTGAATTCATCTATGAATTCATTAGGTTCCATTTTTTCTATTTCAGAAACAAACGATTGAGGTGTTTTACCAGTAAATTTCTTAAACGTATGATTGAAATGAGCTGTATCATAGAAGCCGAGTAAGTCGGCTAATTCTTGATTTTTCGAACTCTTGTGTTGGGCAAAGTAGGCAAGTGACTGATTGATTCGTTTTATTTGCAAATACTCTTTAGGTGTAATACCTGTTAATTCTATAAATGAACGAGTAATTGTTTTATATAAAGCGGTATTTATCTCTTCTTCAGATTCCAAAATAGCTACAAATTGATTCAATCGATCCCATTTCTTAACCCGATTTTCTAAGATTAAAGGGGTAATAAATTTTTCAAATATATTAATTCGATCTTCAAATGATGTTGATTCAAGTAATTCAGGTAATAAACCTGAGGATGCATCGCCTAAAAATTGGCTAATGTCAGCATTGGTATTATTATAATTCTTAAAAGGAACTGAGCAAAAACAGGCTAAGCCACCAAGATTAAACTTGATTCCAAATATGTGGTTGCCAACTTGGTGTTTATAATAGGTAGGGAGTGTGTGTAATGATTCGACAATAGCACCTTGAATGGGTTCAAATTTGTTAGGAGTTTGTACTGCACGATAATAGGTATTGCCTAAAGAAAAAGTTATTACCACCTGATCTTCAGGGAAAATTGTTTCTACCTCGTAAGGGATATCATCTTCATTTTCCATTTTCTTCTCCCAGAAATGGTCTATGTAATGGGCCAAAACGCCTTCGGGTTTTTTATAATGTATTAACATGGCCGTGCTATTTTATATATTTTTTGGCTACTAAACTCGCTGTTAAACCCAATATAATTAATAAAACTAATGCTTTTTGCAAATTGAAAAAATCTGCTAAATATCCAATGATGACTGGTCCAATTAAAAAACCAATATATGCAATCGTTGATACACCTGCAATGGCAATCGCTGGCTCTATATTTTTCTGATTGCCAGCCTGAGAATAAATCAAGGGTACAATTGTTGATATTCCTAACCCCGTCAAAAAACAACCAGCAATTTTAAATTCTACTTGTGGAATAAATAAGGTAATTAACATACCAATACTGATTAAAACACCATTTATACTTAAGATGTTTTTAACTCCAAAATTTTGTGAAATATAATCCCCTGCGAAACGACCCAATACCATGGCTAATGCAAACGAGGAAAAGCCTATGGTGGTTGAATAAGCAGCTAACTCAACATCTTCTTTGAAGTATAGCGTTATCCAATCAGCCATAGCGCCCTCACAAAGCATCCCACAAAATGCTACTAGGGCAAGAATGATAAGATACGAACCTAAGTTAAGAATAGATGATTTAGGTTTTTCTTCTACGATTTGACCAGCTTCATTTCGCAATAAATTTGGATAAAATATGGGTATTGATAGTATGTTTATGGCTGATATTAAATAAAAATGACTTTGAAAATCATAACCTAAGCGGGATAATAATCCACCTAAGAGCGAACCCAACATTAAACCAATGGAAAAAATAGCATGAAAGGAGGACATGATAATTTTACTCATTTTAGCTTCTAAGGCTACTACCTGCGTATTCATGGCAATATTTAATATATCTCCTGCCATTCCAAAAAAGAATAATGCTGCAAAAAGTATATAAGAATTTGTACTGTAGCCGATCAGGGGAATTATCATTATGTATAGTAATACCGCTACGATACAAATAAATCGGGAATGGAATTTAGTTAATAACCATCCTGCAAGGGGAAGTGATACCAAAGAGCCAAAAGGTAAACCCATTAATACTGTTCCTAATGCGGCATCCGACAAATGCAATAAGTATTTAAAATCAGGTATTCGAGTAGCCCAAGTAGCAAAATTTAAGCCACACAATAGAAATAAAACCCCTATACTTAGTCTATTTTTAAGCAGTTGACTCATACTAATAATCTTGATTGAACGTCTAACCATGAATTTACACGTTCGTAATCGTGGATATGTAAATTGTGAGGAGCGGTAAAGAGGAGAGGGGTACCCGTAAATGTCTTTAGATTCTTCTCGTGATCATCAATAAGATAATCGGCAGAAATCATATGTTTATGTCCACAAAATACGATATGCTGCCAACCAATAAAAGGAAAATGTTGTTGCATCCATTGAAGTTTTTCTTTCATGGAATTAGGAAATTCGGTAGCTGCTGAAACAATAAACACCTCGTATTTTCCCATAAGAGCTTGAATTACATCTACCGCATTGGGCTTAACAGGAATGTCTTCAAAAAAACCAGGCTCCCACAAGAATTTATTATTGGCCACATAAACCTCATAAAATGCTTTTTTTTCAACATCAGAAGCTGTCATTAAACCTTCATAGGAATATACACCATTGACACGTTCATTGATGTATTGTATAATCTTGAATGATGTGTCTGCCATGACATCATCCATATCTATTGCTATTCTTTTCATAAGGCTTATAAATAAAAAACTCCCCAAATATGGGGAGTTTTAAGTAAAAATTCTAACGGATGATTACATCATACCACCCATGCCACCACCTGGAGCATGTGCGTGTGGTGCCTCATTCGCTGGCTTATCCGCGATAACACATTCAGTTGTTAATAATAATCCTGCAATGGATGCAGCATTTTCTAACGCTAAACGTGTCACTTTCGTAGGGTCAATAATACCCGCAGCAATCATATTTTCATATTTGTCCTCGCGTGCATTATATCCGAAATCATCTTTCCCTGCTTTTACAGCATTAATAACAACGGACCCTTCGCCACCTGCATTGGCAACGATTGTGCGTAATGGTGACTCAACAGCCTGACGAATGATATTAATACCTGTTGTTTGGTCTTCATTTTCACCCTTTAGCCCTTCTAAAGAACTAATTGCACGAATTAAAGCAACACCACCACCGGCTACGATTCCTTCTTCTACAGCCGCACGAGTTGCATGTAATGCATCATCAACACGATCTTTCTTTTCTTTCATTTCAACTTCCGTTGCAGCTCCAATGTAAAGGATTGCTACACCACCTGATAATTTAGCAAGACGCTCTTGTAATTTCTCACGATCGTAATCGGACGTTGTATTTTCAATTTGTGCTTTGATCTGATTCACACGATTTGTGATGTCATCAGCAGAACCTGCACCATTAACTACAGTCGTATTGTCTTTGTCAATGATGATTTTCTCAGCTTGTCCTAAGTATTCAATGGTCGCATTTTCTAATTTGAATCCGCGGTCTTCAGAGATTACTGTACCTCCAGTAAGGATGGCAATATCTTCCAACATGGCCTTACGACGATCACCAAAACCTGGAGCTTTTACTGCAGCAACTTTCAGTGCACCACGAATTTTATTAACAACCAAAGTAGCCAAAGCCTCTCCATCAACATCTTCTGAGATAATCAACAATGGACGACCTGTTTGTGCCACTCCCTCTAATACAGGAAGCAATTCCTTCATTGAAGACACCTTTTTTTCAGAAATTAAGATGAATGGTTTTTCCAATTCAACTTCCATTTTCTCTGTATTGGTAACAAAATAAGGTGATAAGTATCCACGATCAAACTGCATACCTTCAACTGTTTTAACTTCTGTTTCAGTACCACGAGCTTCTTCAACCGTAATTACACCTTCGCGTCCAACCTTATCCATGGCAGATGAAATCATCGTACCAATTTCAAAGTCATTGTTCGCCGAAATCGTTGCAACTTGGGCAATTTCATTCGAAGTAGTAATAGGACGTGACTGACCTTTAAGGTTAGCGACGATAGCTTCAACAGCTTTTTCGATTCCTTTTTTTAGATCCATAGGGTTTGCACCAGCAGCTACGTTTTTGGATCCAATTGTATAGATAGCTTGTGTTAATACTGTAGCCGTTGTTGTACCATCACCCGCTTGATCCGCTGTTTTAGATGCTACTTCTTTCACTAACTGAGCACCCATATTTTCTACGGCGTCCTCCAATTCAATTTCTTTTGCTACGGATACACCATCTTTTGTGATTGAGGGAGATCCAAATTTTTTGTCAATGATGACGTTACGACCTTTTGGTCCTAATGTTACTTTAACAGCATTCGCAAGGGTATCGACCCCTCTTTTCATCTTTTCGCGCGCTTCGCTATCGAAATATAATTCCTTTGCCATGATATATTAAAATGATTTTAGGTTTAAATAAATTACAATACTGCAAAAATGTCAGACTCACGCATGATTAAATAATCTTTTCCTTCGATGGTTATCTCCGTTCCAGAATACTTTCCATACAATACTTCATCACCCACTTTTACGGTAATAGGTTCATCCTTTTTGCCATTTCCTACAGCAACAATGATACCTTTTTGTGGTTTTTCTTTGGCAGTATCTGGAATGATGATTCCAAAGGCTGTTTTTTCCTCAGCGGCAGCTGGTTCAACAATTACGCGATCTGCTAATGGTTTGATCGTTAGTTTTGACATGTTATGATAATTTTAAGATTTATAACAGATTTATTTCTACATAAAATAGAAATGCGTGACTACATACTCAATATGTATGCCACGCATCAATGACTGAAAATTTGTCAGCTAATTATTTAGTTGCTGGCGCAGGTGCTAATGGAGCAGGAGCAGTAGGTACTGTTTTAGTAGCTGCTTTTTCAACATTAACAGATTGCGTTGCATCGGCAGTTCCGTTAGATACCGTAAAGTTCGTGATTAGCACTAAAGCTAAAATGGCTATTGAGAATCCCCATGTTAACTGTTCGACTAAATCACCAGTTTTTTGAACACCAAACATTTGAGTAGCACCAGCTGATCCGAACTCTCCACTTATCCCACCACCTTTAGGATTTTGGACTAAGATGAGGATAATTAATAATACTGAGAAAATTACGATAAGGGAAATTAATAAGGTAAACATATCTATTCGTTTAAATTTTGTTCTAATTCTGATATTCGAGTTGCAAAGTAAAGCCTTTTTTCAGGTTTTGCCAAGATTAATTGTTCATATATCTTAATCGCTTGCTGATATTTCTGTTGCTTAGTTAAGATAATCGCAAAAGTTTCTGAAACAGGAGGTGACCATTGAATTTCTGATAAATCATCAATATGCTCAGCGTCGTCCGCTCCTGCTATTTTTTTAGGCTTTGATAAACTTGGTATTTTTTGTAGAAATTCTTCTATAATATCAGATTGATTGTTAGGTTTATTTAAATTCTCAGAATAATCAGGTGCATTATCATGAATGGATTGAAACTGTGATCTAATAGGAGATTGCAATGCAGTTCTTCTTAATACAGCTTTTCCATGGTTAAAATTCCAATGTAATAGATAGAAAAAAGGGAAAGCTTCTTGATCGGCTAACAGCATATTAACCGCATCTGAATCTTCTCGATCAAATCGATTTAGTAAATACCACAACTGTTGGGGCTTATTTAAGTTCATTACCAATCTCCAGCTATTTTATTAAACAAATCTAAAATAATTTGATCGGTTAATTTGGGTATCAACGTCTTTTCAACCTGAGTCAATGTTTGATTTTGAGGAAAATCTTGATAAAATGAAAACTCTTGTTCAAAATTCTTCGTTTCATCTAGACGATTTGTAACCATAAAATTCACGCGTAAAGTAATTCGATTCAATCCGGCTTTGTCATCTGTAGTCGGTGCCATAGGCGTTAACTCATACCCAACAATGGTGCCTTCGACTAATAAATCCGGATTTTGATTCGTAATTTTTAGCGTTGTATTTCGTTGGAAATATTCTTTAAGTTTTTCGTTAACGGTTAAACCTAAATTTGTAGGTCCGCCTGCCGTTTCCATACGTATGTTGTTGATTTGTATGGTTTTAATATCTGCTGATAAACTTGCTCCTTTGAAGCTATAGCAACCGCTAAGCCAGAATAAGGTAATTCCAAGAAATAAATTAAGCCAAATCTTCCAAGTCATATTGTTTGATTTTACGGTACAAGGTGCGCTCAGAAATACCTAAATCTTTCGCTGCATGCTTTCTTTTATTTTTATTCTTCTTTAATGCCTTAATAATGATTTCTTTTTCCTGTTTTTCTAGGGAAAGCGTAACATCTTGACTAGGACTAATTACTTCATAGTTAAGATCTATGGGCTCATCTTGCGCATAAGTCATTGTTTCTATGGGATCATTAATCCGTTGTATTGGCAATGTCAAACCTTTGTTAAAATCCTCCTGTGGCTTTATGTCGGCAAAGAGGGATGGGTTTTCGTGCAAAATATCATAACCAGCACTATTGCCGGATTCAATTACTTTAAGTAATATCTTTTTTAATTCCGTTACATCTCGTTTTAAATCGAATAAAATCTTGTACAAGATCTCTCGCTCATTCATTCCCTCAGAACTTTGAAAGAAATCGGATTTTATGACATTTGATTTGATTTTAGGTTCATTAAATGTTAAATATTCTTGCAGTTTTTCTTCATCTACAATCCGATCTCCTAATTCCAATACGGAAATTTGTTCCGCTAAATTTTTTAATTGGCGAATATTTCCTGGGAAATGCTGTTTTTGTAATAGGATTTTGGCTTCGTTGGTTAAGGATATGGGTTTAACTCGATGCAGCTCAGAAAAATCTGTCGTGAATTTTCGGAATAGTAATTCGATATCTTGTCCACGTTCTCGCAAAGGCGGAACATATATAGGTACCGTACAAAGTCGATAATACAGGTCTTCTCTAAATTTGCCTTTTTGAATAGCATCCTGCAAATTTAAATTCGTTGCTGCGACAACGCGCGTATTTGTTCGCTGTACTTTAGATGAACCTACGCGATAGAATTCACCATTTTCTAAAACCCTCAGTAATCTAGCCTGCGTTCCTAAGGGCATTTCAGCAATTTCATCTAAGAAAATAGTCCCCCCATCCGTTACTTCAAAATAACCTTTTCGGGCTTCGATAGCTCCTGTAAATGATCCTTTTTCATGACCAAATAATTCAGAATCTATTGTTCCTTCTGGGATGGCTCCACAGTTTACCGCAATGAACTGACCATGTTTTCGCTTAGATAAAGTATGTATAATTTTTGAAAAGGACTCTTTCCCTGATCCACTTTCACCTGTAATCAATACAGTCATGTCCGTCGGGGCAACTTGTTCGGCTATCGAAATAGCATGTAATAGGGAAGGAGCATTTCCTATAATACCAAAACGGGCTTTTAAAGCTGTTAAATGACTAGTTTCCATAGCATTAGTTATCGACAAGTTCCCCTAGTAATGTTCCTGTAGTGCAAGACAAAATTTTGACATGTACATAGTCACCTATTTTTTCAGACTTTTTCGGAAAGACGACTACTTTATTTGAATCGGTTTTTCCAAAATGGTGCAAGTCAGATTTTTTACTATTGCCTTCTACGAGTATTTTCTCTACCCGACCGATTAGTCGTTCATTTCGAATTCCAGAATGAATACGTTGAAGAGCTATAATTTCACTTAAGCGTTTGGATTTAACATCATCGCTAATATCGTCTGGGTATTTTTTAGCAGCTGGTGTTCCTGGTCGTTCTGAATAGGTAAACATATACCCAAAATCATATTGAACTTCTGCTAACAAAGAAAGCGTATCCTGATGCTCTTCCTCGGTTTCTGAGCAAAATCCTGCAATGATGTCATGTGATATACCGCAATCTTCACCCAAAATGTTTCGAATAGCTTGAATTCTACCCAAATACCATTCACGCGTATACGAGCGATTCATTAATTCCAAAATCCGATTATTACCGCTTTGAGCAGGAAGGTGGATGTTTTTACAAATATTGTCATACTTCTGCATTGTGTAAAGGACCTCGTCTGTAATGTCCTTTGGATGGGAAGTAGAAAAACGTATACGTAAATCAGGGTTTATTTGAGCGGTTTTTTCTAGTAGTTGAGCGAAGTTTATGGATTCATTCGTTTCGGTATTTACATAATGATACGAATCGACATTTTGTCCCAATAAATTTATCTCTCGGTACCCATTGTAATATAATTGTGTGCATTCATTTAGAATGGAAGCTGTGTCACGCGATCGCTCTCTTCCACGTGTAAAAGGTACCACACAAAACGAACACATATTATCACAACCTCGCATAATACTAACGAAAGCACCGACACCATTAGAATGTAATCGGACGGGTTCAATATCGCCATATGTCTCTTCTTTCGAAAGAAATACATTAATGGCCTTTTGTCCGTTTTCAATTTGATCTAATAGATTAGGTAAATCCCGATAAGAATCTGGACCCGCGACTAAATCAACTAATTTTTCTTCTTCGATTAATTTCGTTTTCAATCGTTCTGCCATGCAACCCAATATCCCAATGGTTACAGATGGTTTTTTAGCTTTTATTGCTTTAAATGCTTGAAGTCTATGTCGAATTTTATTTTCTGCATTATCTCGTATAGCGCACGTATTTAATAAAATTGTATCTGCTTCGGCTATGTTGGAGGTTGTACCATATCCCTTGTTGATTAATATGGACGTGACTACCTCGGAATCTGCAAAATTCATTTGACAACCATAACTTTCAATATAAACTTTACCTAAAAAATCAGATTGCGTAAAATCAGATGTAATACGCGGAGAATCCAATGCTTCTTTTTCCTCTGTTGATAAAACCTTTAACGCTTGCATAGACGAATGAAAAACTAATTTGACCTGCAATTTATGACATTTTGTCAGAGAAAACTATTGGATTAGCCCTGAATTTAGATGAACCACAAGATCAGATTGTTTTGTTAATCCTTCATTGTGTGTAACCATGATGATTTGTTGCCCATATGTATCTTTTAGTTGGACAAACAATTCATACAAGGATTCTGCATTTTTATTGTCTAAGTTACCTGTAGGTTCATCCGCTAAGATCAAAGCTGGTTTATTAATCAATGCTCGTGCTACGGCTACACGTTGTTGTTCTCCACCCGATAATTGACTCGGGAATTTATTGACTAATG
>CANGCD010000084.1 GCA_947452215.1 Cytophagaceae bacterium
GACATTGTAATTCCCATCATTCCCCCAAAAACAGATAAATGGTCTTTAACAATACTTTAATCTTCCATTTGGCATTTAATCACTAAATTTGACGATTCAATTATTACTTCCCAGTAAAAATCATGCCTAACAAGATAAAAATATCGGTTCTCATGGCGGTATTTAATACAGAATTCCAATTGACTAAAAGAGCTATAGATTCTGTTTTAGAGCAAGATTTTCAGGATTTTGAACTGATTATTATCGACGACGGCAGTACCAAAAATGATCGTAAATCCCTGTTGGAATACATTGAAAAGCACGAAGATAAAATCGCTTACATTCGTCATAGTAATCGGGGACAAGCCGAATCGATCAATCGAGGGGTAATCAATAGTATTGGAGATTATATCACCATTTTGGATAGTGATGATGAATACAAGCCATTTCATTTGAGTGCCTGTCTGCAGGAAATGGAACATGCGGATTTGATTTGTTCCACCACGGAAACCATCGTGGATTCCGTTGAAGATTATTATGTTCCTGATAAAAATGACTTGAGTCGGCCGATCCACTTGGACGATGCCATTCTTTTCGGGACCTTATTTGGTCATAAAAAAGTATTCAAATCAATTGATTTTGAGGGAGGATTCGCTGCCGATTCCGCGTTTTATGAAAAGGCTAAAATGCAGTTTACTGTGAAAAAGGTGAACCAAAAATCCTACATATACTACCGGAATAATCCGAATAGTACGTGTGCGGTTTTGAAGAAGGAACTCGCAGCCAATCCAATGTAATGTCGGCCAACAATCACCTCATCCTGGCCTGCCACTTAACGGGCATATATGACGTTAATCGAAATACCACATTAGCAGATGATTCCTATGCATTGGTTCAGGCTTGGGCGGAATCTGTCGCAGCGGCTAAACTTCGTGGGATTATCTTTCATAATAATTTTTCGGAAGAGACCTGCGAGCGATATAGCAATGAATATGTTTCATTTATTCGGGTGGACTACAATCCAGAATTTAATCCCAATGTGTTTCGCTATTTCGTTTACCGCGATTACCTAGCAAAATGTACGGACTCCATTCAAGGCGTTTTTGTAACAGATGTTTCCGATGTTACCTTGGCCCAAAATCCATTTGAGGCCCCCATTTTCAAAAAAAATCAAACAGCCCTTTTTTGTGGGGATGAACCCAAAACACTACATAATGATTGGATGATTGCCCATGCCGAACACCTGCGCGGTCAAATGGAAGATTACCAAGCTTATGAAGACCGATTTGCCAACGATACCCTATTGAATTGTGGGATTTTTGGTGGGGCCTTCCCTATCTTTTTCGACTTCCTGCAGCAATTATGCGAGATTCATGATCAATATAATCGCGTAAACAAGACAGCTTATACCGGAGACATGGGGGCATTCAATTACCTAGCCCGAACACGCTTTAATGAAAATTTGATCCATGGATTTCCGGTCAATACGGTATTTAAGGCCTATGAAAACGATCGCAAGGATTGTTGGTTTAGGCACAAGTAAAAGACCTATTTCAATTTAAAACTAAACACCTCTGAGGTCGTTGAAATTTGTCCATCGTTTGAAATGACGTACCAATAGTAAATTTTACCTAGCGGTAATTTGATTTCATGTACAGGCGTTTTCGTATCGAATGAATTACCAGATAATTTTTGATTACTCGTAAGTGTATCAATTCTGATCGAATAACTAAGAACATCTTTGTCGGGATCCTCCGCCAACCATTCAAATTTAACATTACCGGCGGCATTCAAATTGATAGTAGAACCTGGAACAGGATAAACAGCTTTTGCTGCATTAGGGGCCCGATTCGCCTTGCCATCTCCCGATAAATAAAACTTCCAAGTTGCAGATGCCACTGCTTTACTACCGGTATTAGTAGCGGTCATATTCCAAGTATATGATTTACCCCGAGATAATGCTATGGTTTTTGAGGTCCCCACCAAATCTGAATATTTAGTCGTTTTTGCATCAAGCACATCCGTGATTTGAATTTCATATTTCGATGCATTCAAAGCTGCCTTCCACTTAAATTCAACGTCAGCTTTGTCCAATGAAATATTCCCCGTTTCACAATTTTTATTGTTTTCAGGAAGCTCCAAATTAAATTCTCCAATTTCTAATATAGGTGCAGGCTTGGCTGGCGTTATAGGAGTAGGTTCAATGGAATCCTGTTTAGAGCACGCACTCAAAATAAAGAATGTGACCAATAAATAGACAAGGTTTCTCATGTGTTAATATTTTATCAGTTTACTTGTAGACCTAACTGTGGCGCCATTGATTTTAACCATATAAATGCCTGCAGGAAGGCTGCTTAAATCCAAGTCGACTGTCCGACTGAATGGTATCGTGTGCGTGGATTGATAACTCGTAATTCCGTTGACTGAATTGACTGTTATTTCTGCCTTTGCATCGCTTCCATGAATAAATAGTTGAACGGGTCCTGAGGTAGGATTAGGAAAAATAGTTGTTTCCTCGGATAAAAATATTTCTTGGTTGTAGGCCCCTTGGCAATCTTTATCCGTGGTAATACGAAGGGTATTTAATCCTTTTTGTAAGGGTAAATTAATTCGCGAATCGACAGTCTCCGTCCTTAATCCGTTGAGATTTATGTAATAATTTTCTGCCCCTTTCAGATTGATTTTCAAACTTCCCGTGAGCGAATCGATTGATGCGATAGCGTTTAGCGCTTGAGGTTCACCAATTTTAATTTCATATTTCCGCTCATAAGACGTATTGCCATCCACACGAATGCTAATTGAATAGGTCCCAACAGCCAGATTCTCGATTTTTTGAGAAAAATTATTGGCCTTGTTTAACACCCCTGCACTTACATTTCCGATGGATATCGAATAGCTAAAATTCTTATTATTTGAACTAATAGAAATAGCACCATTTTTCTGTCCAATGCATGAAGCTGAAGTTGCTAGGACTGAAAAAGCATCAGAGGCAAGTGAAAAGACTTCACAACCATTGGTGTCAACCATAGCCCCGATGGGCGTATTGAGGCATTTATCTTCCTTGTCCAAGACACCATCCATATCATCATCCGCAAATTCTTTCGTAAGACCTACTTGATTATAAGTCTTATTAAGCACATCTTTTAACGTAGCATTATCTCCACCTAACCATTGCTCGATTACAGACGCATAAATCTGTCTAAAATCGAATTCAGCTTCCAAATTATCCTCCCAAGTGATTTTTGGGTCAATTTTAGGGTTTTTGCCAAGCACATTGGCATTCAAATTATTCCCAAAAATCATCATTGGAAAGGCTGTTCCATGGTCGGTACCGCCGCTAGATCGAGAAGCGATTCTTCGTCCAAACTCGGAGAAAGTAACTAGCATGATGCGGTCGGAATCCCCTGTTTCATCCAAGCATTTCATTAAGGCGATGATGGAATCATTAACCTTTTTGAGGAGATTGGCATGGGTTCCTTGGGCATGATCATCTTGATTTACCTGAGCATCATGTGTATCAAACCCTCCCATGGAAGCATGGTAGATCCGAGTATTTAATCCGCCACGAATTAATCTACTCATTTGATAAAATTGACCCCCAAGGTCACCATTTGGAAATTGGACAGCATGGTTACCTTTTAAATAAGCATCTTTAACAACTGAACTATACAAATTTGATTGCTTGGCGATTGTCTGGATGTAGTTTAATTTATCTCCTGCGTAGGTACTGGGATAGGTATTGTCAAACTCATTTAGTATTTGATTAATGTTTTCAGGGTTTCCTGCTATAAATCCGGGGAAAGTACTTTTTCCTGTAAGCATTAATGAATTCGAATAGCCCAATTCTATAGCCAATGGATCCGGAAACTTGTTGTTTGGGTAAGCTCCTGGAAATTCGGGATGATCATGTTCCAGCATTCTACCTAGCCAACCCGATGAAACAAATTCGCTAAAATCAGATGCTGATTGCCAAATATCAGACGATCTAAAGTGGGAAAAATCAGGACTTGCATAACCGACATTTTGTATGATTTTCATTCTTTTTTCATCAAAAAGAACTTTCATATCTTTAAATTCGGGATGGAATGCTAAATCATTTTTTCCGAGTTGAATTAATTTCTTTTCAGGAATGATGACATCAGGCCTTACCTTGTTCAGATTTGCATACTGATCCATGGGAGTAATCATATTGAGGCCATCATTCCCCCCATCCAAACGCACCATAATTAATATTTTACCCGGACTGACCGTGTTTTCCAATAACGAATATTTTTTTGATGCGTCTAAATAATTCAAATGAGGCAGCATGGTACTAGCTGCCAATGCATGTGAAAAATTGTGTATAAATTCTCTTCTTTTCATCTAAAAAACGTGGATTTCGTTTAAGTCAAAAATTTGCATTAAAATTTGGCCTATCCTGATGTTTAGGGTGTTGTAATTATCTTTATTGGGACTATTCAAAAATGAGTTGACCGCATCTGACCAATAGTAATCTGGAAAATTATCCCCTAGTATCGATTTTTTGATTCGTAAAAATGCTTTTTCACTGATGTCTACGCCTAAAATAATTTTAGCTAATTCGCGAATAAACGAATTGATATTACTTGGATCTTTAATTTTCTTAATAAGCACATTCATATCAAAGTGCACATGGTGACGATCTGATAATGGCACACCATTTCTAGCTACGGACTCAGAAAGTTCTTTTCGTCGTTTGACCGAATCTGAATTAATCCAAATTAAATCATAAACGGGTTCTTGGTAATAGGCTTGCCAACCAGATACACTAGGAGGACTTCCGAAAGAATATCCTTGTCTTCCAATAGCATTATTTTTAACTGAGGAAAATATGCGGAAAGATAAATAGATTGGGTCAAGGTTTTTCGGATCAAACTTAGCTTGATCTTCAGAGAAAAAGGAATTATAAGTATCATTTCTTGTATTTCCTTTTACTATTTCAAATTCCTTAAATAATCCCATGGAATATTCCATAGGAGATTTAATCATGGAATTATAAAATTCGACTGCAAAGAAATATTCACTTTTTAAAAGAACTTTCAATGCTTCTGCAATACAATAATTATTTTTTCTTAAAATTTCAGCTAAAGGCTTGATGATACTTTCCTCTACATAATCATTCAAAACTGGGTAAACAAAAAACTGAACTAATCTTCTTGATAGGTAAATAGCTACTTCGTCAGTCTCGAAAATCATGTCGTAAAACTCCTTCAATTCGAGCTTTCCTCCTTCAGGCCCTTTTCTTCCTTTAATCAAACGATTACTATAGAATTTTGAAAATTGTTTATCCCCTATATCGTGATTATTCTCATTGTAACTATTTTTAGTAACAAAGCCCTCATCTGTTAAATTTTCTATATACAAGGAATCCCAGCCTACCAACAACCTTGCAGCAGCTTTTACATCAGATTCCGTAAACTTAGAAAAGGGTCTTTTGCCTACTGTGAATAACTCCTGTACTTCTCGAGCAAAATTTTCATCCGGAGCCTCCTTCTTGCTGGATTTTAAATTCAGAAAATACAGCATATTATCCGAAAGCGTTACATCATATATGTAGTCTTTGTAATTCCGCCAAGCTCCTTCATATGTTAATTTGAAACTATAGTATAGAGCCTTAAGACGAACATTATCCTCTTTGTAGGGAGTAAGCGTGTGTAAAAACAAAAATAATCGCCAAGCTACGGTCGTGGGCTGCGAATAAATACTCGCATAGGTCCACGAATCATATGCAGATACTCTTTCCGGTCCAGCGTATTCAGGGGGGAAACCTTGTCTTTCTGCGCGCGAGTTTGCTTTACTAATGAAGGGCTCACCTGGTTTTACATCGTCAACCAAATATTTTTTTTTGTATTCCTCAGCCGGAAAATCATGGTAATAATTATTAACTGGTTCACCTAATTCCGGTTTTTTAAAAATCAAATCAATGGCCTGATCTAAACTCAATCCGTCCAAATCTTTCATGTGACGTTCTGCATAGCCAACCACAACACGATTGAGCAAGTGCCTTTTCTGGGTATACCCAAATTCCCCTGTGTATTTCGCTAATGTTTTTTTTACATCAACCGTTTTATTTCGAGAATCTAAAATAGGTTTTAAATCAATGTTATCCTTTAAAAATGCTTCATACGCATTAGGTAATTTTCTTGGATTATTTGCCTTAGATGAATTTAAATCCATTTTTTAGAATTGGTTATTAATTATTAGAATCAGTTAATAAATCCGTTGAGAATTTTACATATTAGTTCTCAACGAAAAGCCATTTAGGTCAGGTAATTTTCATGGCTATCTTGTCTTGAATAATAGATATCCTTGAACTGGAATAAGCCATTTTAATCATAGGATTTCAAAGACCTAGCGAATTGCCCAAAGGTTCTTTAATAATCCTAAATTAAAATTACCGATTTTAAGATGTGTAAAAAGAAAAATTTATTTAATGGCAATAAGATACCAGAAAAGGTATAGGGTGTGGAATATTAACTAACATGAATCATCACTTATAATACCTATTTATCAACTTTTCCGCTTCTGACACCTTATAGGCTTTTAAATAATCGAAGATTTCTCTGGCCTGAGAATCACTTACTGTTGATTTATATTTGGTTCTGATAACATAGTATTTATAAATCAACTCAAGTTCTTTGGTTGAATATTGAACTCCGGTAAAAAGTTGAAGTTCATTCAAAAAAGAAAAACCTAATTCGACCGTAGGCTCCATCATCGTACCTTCTCCGAAATCATTAAAGGTTTGGATTTGAACAACATTGGCGTTTATATTTTTCACTAAATTCAATCGATCTTTGAGGGTAGAAGCACTCACATCTATTTCCCAATTTAAATGATTATTTGCCCAACCTCCTTGCAGGTAATAATCTTTAAAGCCAGGGTAGGCACCACTTATTTTAAGGCCTTTGAAACTGGCATCCCAACTTTTCTGTCCGCCCGCGTCGGTCGAATTCACCCAAAAAAATTCACCTGGCGTTGGGCTAATACCCGATAAATTGGAACTTAAATTCTGCAAAAAATAAGACCGAGGAGAAACCCCAGCGGATTTAAATATCGTATTCCATTCGTTCGCCGTATAATTATTACCAAAAACCAAAAATGCATTTTCACCATTGATTTTCAAATAATTAGTTTGATTGAAATAATTAGCTTTCAAAAAATTTAGATCATCAATCGCTGCTAGGGACTTATTCTGACCCGTAAGATTTTCAACATTGGTGTTGATGTAGGGTTCATAGACGATGCCGAAATCCAGGCCAACTTCCGCCGTCTTCTTGACAAACTGATCGGTATTCTCAAAATTGATTTTGTAATCATATAGGTCATGCGTGCCGTACCAATCAATGACAGCAGCATCCACACCCGAATATTTCATCAATAATAAATGATATTCAATTACCTCAGGATCACCAGAGTGATAAGGACCTATGAGTGGATAAAAATAAGAGGCAATTTGTCTTCTACCTGGAAATCCATCGACAAAGGTATTAGGGTCTTTGGTCGACATAGTCCAATGCAAACCCCATTTCCCATTTGAACTACTCGTATTGGTTTCAAACCAAGGCATGTAATGCATGACAATTTTCGTGGCATTGGTTTTGCGTCCCGATAGGTATGCCTGAGAATCAACTTTACTCGTTGAATTAGGTAAAGTGATGATTGTAGGGAATTGATCTTTTGAACAGGAGATTATCCAAAACAGGAAAAGGAAACTGCAGAAAAACGACGTTTTATTGATGGTATATAGTTTTTAGGTTGTTGAAGTTTAGGCGCTTGACATATTCACCTAGCATTAAACATACACAAAAAACAAGCAACTACGATTAAGATAACGCTTTATTCGTTGATCAACCGGAAATACCCTTACCCATGAACGAACCGTTCAAAGGTCAACCCAGTATTAATTTGACTTACCGTAAAAGAAAACTTATTTAGTGGCAAGCAAATGACAAAACCTATCCATTGATTAGATTTCGACACGCGCAGTCTTTTCAGAAAAAGCTCTCATGAAAAAAGGAATTCTGTTCATTTTATTTTTTAGTGGCTTCTCCAGTGTAGCACAAGAAGACCTTCTGAAAAAAGCCGATGCGCTGCTGCTTAAGTCCAAGGTCTATTCGGTCATGGATAAGCTTCAGCTGCCCCCCAGTGGCGATAAGCATGATTACATGAGCCAAGGGCCCTATTGGTGGCCGGATACTACGAAAAAGGACGGAAAACCTTATATCCGAAAGGATGGTGTGCGTAATCCGGAAATCGATTTAATTTCAGATTCCGAGGAGATGGACTTCATGACGGATGATGTTGTTTTACTTACCAAAGCCTACGAACAAACGAAGCAAGAAAAATACGCGGCTTTTGCGGCGCGCTTAATCGAAACCTGGTTTATTTCCCCCGAAACCAAACAAACACCCCACCTGAATTTTGGCCAGGGTATTCCGGGTATCAATACCGGTCGTGGAATCGGTATCATAGAAACCCGACTCTTGTATAAAATTACGGATGCGTCTATACGACTGAAAGGTTCCAAAGCCTGGACTCGTGATAAAGACATAGCGCTGAAGGCTTGGTTTCGCGATTATTTGAAATGGTTAGTGGAAAGTCCGATTGGGCTTGACGAGGCCGATGAGCATAATAATCATGGAACCTATTACGATGTGCAAGTCGTAAACTATGCGATTTTTTTAGGTCAAAACGATCTCGCCAGAAAACAATTGGACATGACCAAAAAGCGGATTGAATCCCAAATAAAACCCGACGGCTCCCAACCCTTTGAAATCGCTCGTACCAAATCTTTAGGCTATTGCGTGATGAACCTGGAGGGCTTTTTCTTGTTGGCCAATTTAGCCGACCAAATCCACGTGGACCTTTGGCATTACCAAAGCCCATCAGGAGCAAGCCTAGCCAAAGCATACGCCTATCTAAAACCTTATTTGAATCATGAAAAGGTTTGGCCTTACCCACAAATCATTCCGTTTCATGATCAGGAAGCGTCCTACATTATTCAACAAGGAAATAAATTATTGAATTAAGGTTTCGTCGGCAAAGCGCTTAACACCCGTTGGATTAAACCATCCAAGGACTTGTCCTCAATCCAGCGGGCCACCATCACGATATCATTCTCTGAATCCACATAAATGGCATTCGTTCCGTTCCCGATATGCGCATAAGCGCTAGCTGGTGCGGACGGATACAATTTGCGCTCTGTGTTCAAGAAATAATTCATAAATCCGTAGCCGCTGTTTGCTGTTCCCGGTGTGGTCGATTTTCGGATCCAATCTTCCGACAGAATTTGCTTGCCATTCCAATTTCCTTTTCGAAGTGTCAGTAGACCCAATCGAGCCATATCGTATGAATTGATAAACATCCCTCCCCCAAAATGGCCGCCTCCGCTCACAGATTGGACCAAACGACCATCCACAATCACCCAAGCATTCTTATAACCGGTCCAAGCCCAAGTATTGGACGCCCCAATGGGGTTCATGATGTTCTCGCGCAACACTTCTGGCAAGGGTTTACGCCAGACCATTGTGGCCGCCAATGCCAGCGCATTGACACGCGTATCATTGTATTTATAGACGGTTCCTGGTTCAAAACGCTTACGGGTCAACCATTCTGCAGGTTTATCCGAGGGGCGATCCGCCCAATCCGGCTTTCCCCATAATACGCCTTCCCAATCACTCGTTTGGCGCAATAAATGTTCCCATGAAATCTTGCGGTTATGTTCGGTTTCAAAAGGATAAATAAAGGAGGTTTTGGCAATCGGATTTTGATTGGCTTGTATGCCCTCGGAATCCAATACTTCTATGGGCGGTAAATTACGATAAACCTTATCGTCTAATGAAGCAATCATCCCCTTGTCATATGCCAAACCCACCACCGAGGATAGGATACTTTTCGTAACACTATGCGTCATCTCAACGGAAGTTGGGTTACCCCATTCCGCAACAATATACCCCTTATAAATGATGAGCCCCGCCGAAGGACCCCTGTCGGCCATCGGCCCTATCGGATCCGAAAAGGGTTCTTTGCCATATTGCATCGCCTGTGAAAGCCATAAACTCTTGGGCAAACTACTCTCGTTGGCCTGAGCAAACCGAACAGCCTCATTTAATTTGGTCGTGTCTAGATTAAAAAACTGCGGGGACTTATGTTCCCAATTTTTGGCTGAAGGGAAATAGCTAAGCTTTTGAGCAGAAGCCGAGAAGGCTGCAGCCAACAATAAGAATATATACTTTTTCATTTAATGAATTTAGTTTTCGAATTTGAATATCAGAAAAAAACTAATCAGTTCAAATTAAGACAAGTTGACCGAAATTATTACTCCAAAAACCAATAATTAAAATTATCAGACTATTGATTCCGTTTAATTGTTGCTCAAAATAATTATTTAAAAATGAAACATGTTCAAATTCATATCTATTGCCATCAATTCTATAAATTAGCTAACCTATTATTAACAATAAAATGACACAACCAACACTAACCGAAATGCTTTCGTTTTATAATGGTTTATTTATAAAATACTTTGCAATCTGTGGATTAGCCGCTTTACTCCTTACATACTATAAGCAACAAGATGGCCTGTGGAAATCAGTAAGAATATTCATAAAATTAGGTCTAAATAGTATTGTATTCGTCATTCCAATTTATGAATGGTTCAATGTTGTTTACCATGGACAATATTTTGTGCCAAAATTATTTATCTATGAATTAATCTTAGGAATAATCATATTTTGTTTTTCAGCACTTATCGGAATGTTACCATTTATACCAAGGATTACAAAATTCTTCCAATGGCCAATAATCATTACCATTTTCGTGCTAGCTTATTACATTTATGATGTCATTGAAATGATCAAGTTGGCCCCCTAACTATTTGAAATTAACTATTAGCTAACTCTATCTCATCTCATTCGACATCGATGGCGGCGCCTCAGAGACCTTAGTCCCCCAAGTTTTGTTGGGCTTTTCCCCCATCGTTAAACGCAACACGGCTCCTTTAACAAAATCCGCATGATAGAACCATGGCTTATTCAAGGCCTTGCCATTGAACGAAGCGGATTGAATGTAGCGATTCGTAGCAGAATTATTTTTCGTTTGAA
>CANGCD010000085.1 GCA_947452215.1 Cytophagaceae bacterium
GCCTAGCAGAGAAATTTGTTTGGCACCCGTTACGGCATCCGTGAAATTGACTGATACGCTGGCATTGGTTTCAAAGCTTTCCGAAAGATTGCAACAAGCAGCTTTTGCAAGGGTTTTCATTGTTAAGATTTCCCGACTTTGAATGGATTTCACATCGTGACCGCCTGGACTTGCAACGACTTTGACCTCAGTCAATTCGGAATCTCTTGCACGCAAATGAACATGGAAAAATTGCGGTTTAGTTACCCAAACGGAGTCAGGTGCAAATCCAACGGATCGAATAAATAGCCAACCTGGGAATTGTTGTACTTTGATGGAGAACAAGCCGTTAGAACCAACGATACCTCCTTTTTTATCGGGCTGATAATAGACCGTAGCACCTGGAAGATCTTCCATGTGGCCGGCATCATCTAAGCTCATCACCCGTCCGGTGATTTCCTGCGCCAAGGCCTGCGTGCACAACAGACTGAATATTACTACATATTTTGAGAACATGATTGATCGAAGTTTAATGAATGAAATGAAACCATTGCATTCAACTAAATCTGATAAATCTGTAAATATGCCCGCCGAATCGTTTGGGCAATAGGTATTTGATCTGAATTCGCAATAAAAACGCTGCGGCTATTAGAAAATCGAATAGGCTTAGCAAATGATTCAGAATTGGATGGGCAATTATCCATCGGAATCGCATGCTTTTTCGCTGCAAAAGCCGACTGGTTTTTGATCTGAAAATGTTTAAAATGGAAACAAGTAGATCTCTTTAGTTGGGTAGTCTTGTTTTGATCAATTAGCTTCCTGACAGACCAAGATTCCTTATGAATACCCGTAAAAAGGCATGTTGATTGCGTCCAAGCCACACCTATACTACTCAGCAAAAGCCAAGTTGCTAGAAAAAGCAAAAAGCTACGTTGTAGGAATGAGCGCATGTGAAACAATTGACAATAAAATTTCAAACGAATTAATCCTTCTAATTGTTCTATTTAAGCTTAAATATAAGTAAATTTGAACAAATGAATCGCACCTTCTACTATAAACTTATTTGCATATGGCTCTGCCTGTCCGCTTTTCAAGGTGCTTTTGCTCAAGGAACTAAATATCGCTACCTCATTCTATTCAAGGATAAATTAGCAAGTGAATATTCGACTACACAACCTCAAGCATTTTTAAGTGCGCGCGCAATTGCTCGCAGGGAAAAGATGCAAATTAAAATCACAGAACAAGATTTACCTGTAAACCGAAATTACATCAATCAAGTAATTGATCAAGGAGCGCAGTTACTGTATCCACTCAAATGGATCAATGGAGCCGTGATTAAAATAGCCCCTTCAGAGCTTAAAAAAATTACAGGTTTATCCACTGTTAAAGGCTATTACCAGAATATGGCTTTGGATTCGAGTGCGAATCAGCTACTCACTAAACAAAATCGAACCTTAGCCACGCAAGCACAACCTGATTATGGTACATCACTTCCGCAAATCTCTCAACTCGGGATTGATGTTATGCATCAAGCTGGATACAAAGGGGAAAATATCCTAATCAGCTTGCTTGATGACGGATTTTCAGAGGCTAATCTCTCGCCTATTTTGGCCCCCCTTTATCAAGAAAATAGAATCGCAGGAACCTTACGCACAGATCCTACAATTAAATCGGTCTACGAAGCTGGTTCCCATGGAACTGAAGTTTTAGGAGCCATCGCAGGACAATCCCCCGGAAAAATTTATGGTTCGGCCTATAAGGCCAACTTTGCTTTGGCCCAAACCGAAGAAAGCCAACATGAATTACTGATTGAAGAAGCCAATTGGTTACGTGGAGCCGAATGGGCCGATAGTTTAGGTACAGATATTTTAAGTTCTTCGTTGGGTTATTCAACCTTTGATAATCCACGCTATGATCACACGTATAAAAACCTAGATGGAAAAACGACCCTTAGCACACTAGCAGCTTTGTGGGCGAGTCGACGAGGAATTATTTGCACAATTTCGGCTGGAAATGACGGATCCAGCAGTTGGAAATACATCTCATCCCCTGCCGATGCGGATTCCGTACTAAGCGTAGGAGCCGTTGACCGAACGGGAACACGTACATCCTTCAGCTCTTTGGGGCCGAGTTTTGACAACCGCATTAAACCTGATGTCGCAGCGATGGGTTTGTCTACAGTCACGGCATTACCCAATGGAACAATAACCGCACTAAATGGCACATCATTCTCTGCACCCTTAATAGCCGGTTTGGCAGCGGGCTTGATTCAAGCATATCCGAGCAAAAAAGCTTCGGAAATAATGGATGTCATTCGGCGATCAGGAAACCAATCAACAAAGCCTGACAACTTTTTAGGGTATGGAATACCGAATTTTGACCGCGCCAGCAAAATAATTAATCCTATTTTAGCGCTAGAACCATCAGCAAAAGATCGGATTGGGGTCTATCCGAATCCAGCAAGTTTTGGACAAGCAATCCGAATAGAAAGTCCATTCAATTCGAATCTGCAATTGGAAATCATTTCCTCCCAAGGAGCTGTGATACAAACACTTACAAACTTAACTTCACAATCAGAAATTTTCCTCCCTCCTTTCATTTCTGGAAAATATTATTTTAGATTTACATCGGCTACAGGAACACAAACATTACCTGTGGTATTAAACCTATAATCGATGAAGTCTAGATATTTATCCTTGGATATTCTCCGCGGTATCACCTTAGCGGGAATGATTTTAGTAAATACCTCCGGAAATGGGACCTTTACGTATGGCCCTTTGAAGCATGCCAAATGGCATGGTTTCACGCCAACAGATCTCGTTTTTCCCACATTTCTTTTTATGGTGGGTGTAGCCATGCGCTTCTCATTTAAAGCTTTTAACTATACCTTAACGCCCTCATTACGAACAAAAATCATCAAGAGAACGATTCTACTATTCTTAATTAATTACCTCATATTTTATTTCCCATTCACCGATTTCACATTTGAAAAAATGCGTTTTCTGAATGTATTACCTCGAATCGCCCTTTCCTATTGCGCTGTTTCCTTTATCACACTGAGCGTTCCTTCTCACTGGCTAACCCGAATCAATATATTCATTTTGCTGGCGTATTGGGCAATTCTAGCCTTTGGAGGTGACTCAGGAGTTCCCTATGAACTTGCCTCGAATGCTGTATTAAAAGTAGACCTATTTTTATTCGGGCCCAATCACCTGTATCATGGCAATGGTATTCCTTTTGACCCGGAAGGTTTCTTAAGTACGCTTCCTGCCATTTCCACATGTCTATTGGGCTACCAAGCCAGTATATTTCTTGAAAAACAACGTGCAATCAATAAATCACCCTTAGCGAATTTGTTGGTTTATGGCTTCCTTTTAATTGCCATTGCTTTTATTTGGGATAAAGCATTTCCCATCAACAAAAAATTATGGACGAGCTCTTTTGTATTGCTTTGTGCCGGAATTGACTTCGTATTAATCGGGATATTGAGTTGGTGGATTGAAACCAAAGAACGTAATTTTGGCAATACCTTTTTCTTGGTTTTCGGTACGAATTCCATCCTAGCTTACGCGATTTCAGAAGTATTAGCCATCCAAATGGATCACATTCAAATGCCGGAAGGAGATGGAACAACGAACCTGAGTAACTGGTTGTATTGGCATGTTTTTGAACCGGTTTTCGGGAAATTCAACGGCTCATTGGCCTTTGCCATCAGCTTCGTGTTAGTTTGCTGGGTATTCTGTTACGTTTGTTACCGGAAAAAGTGGTTTCTGAAAGTCTAGGCAAATAACATAGCAGCTCCGAAAACACCGGCACTGTCACCTAATTTAGGCTTCACGATTGGGGTAAATACCTCCCCAGAATTAAAAATGTATTTCCGGATGCGATGATAACCTTCCGTATATAGCAAATCGATATTCCCTAAACCCCCTCCAATAACAATCACGTCAGGGTCGATAACATTCATGAGGGTTGATACGGCCCGACCGAAATTCTCCAACATGCGTTCAATTGTCGCTTCCGCAGCAGGATCTGATTTAGCTTCATATAGTCGCATAATCTCCGGCATACGTTTGGCTTCACCACTTAAATTGAAATAAAACTGTTCCAAAGCTGGGCCCGAAATAACATGCTCCACGCAACCTGATTTGCCGCAATAACAAGCCGTCCCGTTCTCCTCTAGAATATTGTGCCCCCATTCCCCACCGATTCCATGAAGCCCGTTGACAACTTTACCGTGCGCAACTAATCCGCCACCTACTCCCGTCCCCATGATAATCCCAAAAACCATTTCGGCATGTGGATTAATATCTTGAACGGCTCCCAACAAGGTTTCGGCTAAGGCAAAACAATTGGCATCATTCGCCAATTTGACCTCACATTGTAATATTTTCGCTAAATCGGTAGCCATGGGTTTACCATTCATGCAAACTGTATTGCAATTTTTCATGGTTTGCGTTCGTGGATTCAAAACACCTGGTGTAGCAAAACCAATGCGCTGAGGTCGCTCGTTGAGCAGCAAAGAAACACGATCCACCAATTGTTTCACTTGATTTAAAATATGCTCATATCCTAAATTTGCTTCCGTATCGATACGTTCCCGAATCAATACCTCAGTTGGATTTGTGGTAAGTAGCACCGCACATTCAATCTTCGTGCCGCCCAAATCAATCCCCCATAAATTAGCGTCGGTTGTCTTCATTGTCGAATATACTTAAATAACTTAAATAACGACTCGTGGCAATTTCGCCTTCATCCACAGCCTTTCTTACCGCACATGCGGGCTCTGATAAATGTAGACAATTATTGAATTTACAATCCCCTAACAGTGCCCGCATTTCAGGAAAATAATGCGCTAGTTCCGCTTTTTCCATTTCGAACACCCCCATTTCGTTAATCCCAGGACTATCAATCAAATAAGTTCCCGGATTCATTTCCCACATGGTTGAATAGGTCGTTGTATGAACCCCTTTTTGCGCAAAATCCGAAATCTCTTTGGTCTTAATTTGTAAGCCTGGAGCCACTAAATTCATTAAACTGGATTTCCCTACCCCAGAATGACCGGCTAATAAGGAAACTTTAAGCTGAAAAATAGCTTTGAATTCATCCACACCTTGATTAGCGGGAATGGATGTGAATAAAATCCCATATCCTAATTCCTGATATAAAGCGGCATATTCGAACACTTGATCTTGCTCTTCCTCGGAAAGCAAATCCATTTTATTGAATACAATTTGCACGGGAATACGGAAAGCCTCGGCTGTTACCAAAAAACGATCTAAAAATCCCAGGGATGTTTTGGGTGATTTCAAGGTCATGACAAAAATCGCTTGATCCACATTAGCTGCCATTAACTGGCCTTGGGCCGTTTTATGCACTGATTTCCGAATAATATAATTGATTCGAGGAAGAATCACCTCGATAACAACCGTCTCATTTGCAGCATCTTCAACCGCATAAAGAACATGATCTCCTACAGCAATGGGATTGGACGTCTTAGGACCTTTTAATTTGAATTTTCCTTTCAAGCGGCCGGCAAAAACCTTCCCCGACTCCGAACGAACCTCGTACCAGGAACCCGTTGATCGCATGATGAGACCCTTATTTAATTCCATGCAGATGTTCATTCAAGTAATTCATGATTTTCTGTGTCGCGCCTGCTTGCAAAGCAACGAATGCACGCGCTTGAACTTGTTTATTCACAAACACATCCTCCGCATCGTATATTTCACGCATTTTATTCGTTAAGCTAATCGTATCTTCAATTGGATAGGCCAAACCAAATTCAACCAAATCCCTCGCTTCTTTAAATTTAGTGTAATTTTTATTGCCAAAAAACACCGTTGGCCCATAAACACTCGCTTCCAACGTATTATGCAATCCCGCTCCAAAGGCTCCTCCAATATAGGCAAAAGATGCTCCTCGGTAAATCTGAGATAAATAACCCACTTCGTTCACGATTAATACTTGTGCATCCGGCTGAGGGGACTCCGTAGAAAATTGCACCGGCAATTGAATTGCAGCCTCCCATTGCTTCAACTCGTCTAAATGAATTTCATGCGGCACAATGACCCACTTAAATGGAAACTCCTTCGAATTAATCAAAGGAATTAATACTTCCATATCAGCCTGCCAAACCGAACCTAGAACCATGAAGGCTTGATTGTCGATAAAATCAGTCACAACCGACCAAGGTTTAGGTTCACGTAAATGTTGAACTACCCGATCAAAACGCGTATCGCCAGCCACCTGAACATGTTCCAAACCAATGGAGTCTAAAAGTTCTTTTGATTGATCATCTTGCACGAAGATTTGTGAGAAACAACTTAACAAATCACGAAAAAATCCGCCATACCCCCTAAAAAACACTTGATTGGGGCGGAAGATGGATGAAATTAATAGTGTAGGGATAGCGCGATCACGCAGCCCATGTAAATAGAAATACCAAAACTCATATTTGACAAAAACAGCCACGGATGGTTTGACCAAATTCAAAAAGCGCTTACTCGAACGAGTTCCATCGAAAGGCAAATAACTCACATAATCAATTCCAGCGGCCTTTTTCCGAACTTCATAGCCCGAAGGTGAGAAAAAAGTAACCAGAATAAAATGGGAAGGATATTGGGCACGAAAGGCTTCGATAACGGGTTTCCCTTGTTCAAATTCACCCAAAGAAGCGGTATGAAACCATGCAACTGGACGCTTATTCTCCGACAAAGCCTTTTCCAGACCTTCCCATACATTCGCCTGACCTTCATTCCATAATTGGGCCTTCGGATTCACATAGGAAACAAGCCGAACCAATTGTCGGTACAAAAACAAGGCAAAAGAATACAAGCAAACTCTCAAGTTTTTACTAAATTTGATGTTGAATCAATAAAATTACTAAATAAGCTGCATACTGCCTCAACAAATGAATTGGATTCCCCTAACTACCGAAGCGCAACTAGATGAAATCGTTCAGCTTTCAGACACAAAGCCGACCTTGATATTCAAACATAGCACGCGTTGTTCCATTTCCACGACCGCCTTAAGTCGCTTAGAGCGCGCCTGGGATGCTGAAGAGAGTCCAGCTTATTACCTCGATTTAATCACTTATCGCCCTATTTCGGGAGCGATTGCTGAAAAGTTTGCGGTGGAACATCAATCTCCTCAGGTTTTAGTAATCAATCAAGGAAAATGTACTTATTCGGCAACCCATTGGGATATAGCCATGGATGAAATCAAACCTTACTTATAAGCCTAATGCGGTATTTAATCCTACTTTCTTGTTTGTTCGTTTCCCTGAGCTCGTGGGCTCAACGGAAAATAACATCTACTGAAAGTACGCTGCAAATACCGACGAAGCCATTGAAAAAAAATAAAACCGATTTGCCTGACGCAAAGCTTAGGGGCACCTGGGCCATTGGTATCAGCACGAGCACAAATTCAGGGATCATTGGAGGCTTGAGCTTACGGAAATATTGGCTTAATGAACAAAAAAGTCAATCTTTTGTCCAATTAGATGCGGACATCATCAAAGATTACCGAGAGTTCACATCCCCTTATTCATACAATGGACGCTCCTATATTGAGGGAAAATTGAATCAACTAATTGTAATCAGACCCGCATATGGCCGACGTTGGACACTTTTACAGAAATCCCCAGAAGGTGGTCCCGCTTTAAAAGGCATCTTATCAACTGGACCTAGCATTGGAATGCAAAAACCTTATTATGTAGATATATCATATACAAATAATGCCACAGCAAAAACATCTACCCTTGCAGTACCCTATGCGAAAACCTTGGATGACTCTTATCCGAAAGCCTACATAATCGGTGACGCTAGTTTTGTAAACGGACTTTCGGAAGCTACACCTGTCCCAGGATGGCACATAAAATCTGCATTGAACCTTGAATTAGAATCTTACAAACAAAATCACATGAGTCTTGAACTCGGATTTTGTGTTGATTATTTCAGCAAACCCATCGAAATGTTAAACCAAACGGCCGGTCGGAGTGTTTATACCACCGGATACCTAACCTTTTTCTTTGGGAAAAGCCATTAAAACGCCTACATCATGATTGAATTACCTCAAGTAAACCCCGTGCCCGCGAATCGGAAACCCGATTGGCTTCGTGTTAAATTGCCCATTGGAGAAAGTTATACGAAAGTGCGTAAACTCGTGGATGAATATAAGTTACATACCATTTGTCAATCAGGAAATTGCCCAAACATGGGTGAATGTTGGGGTGAAGGAACAGCTACCTTCATGATTTTGGGAAATGTCTGTACACGTTCGTGTACATTTTGTGCTGTAGCAACTGGCAGACCGCAAGAATATGATGAAGACGAACCTCGTCGGGTAGCGGAAGCGATCCGATTGATGCAAGTAAAACATGCGGTCATTACTTCAGTGAATCGCGATGAATTAAAAGATAAAGGTGCTGAAATATGGTATCAAACGGTTCGTGCCGTTAAAGAAACAACGCCTGCGACCACAATTGAGACGTTGATTCCGGATGTGAAGGCCAACTGGGACGCTTTGATTCGGATGATTGAAGGTGGCCAGGAAGTGGTTTCACATAACATGGAGACCGTCGCGCGTTTATACCGTTATGTGCGCCCACAGGCAAAATACGAGCGTAGTTTGGAGCAGATCAAACGTACAAAGGAATTCGGGAAACGTAATAAATCAGGCATTATGCTCGGTTTAGGCGAAACGCAAGAGGAAGTTTTCCAGGCCATGGATGATTTAGTAGCCAATGGCCTCGACGTCTTAACCCTTGGGCAATACCTGCAACCGACCAAAATGCACCACGAAGTCATTGAATGGATTCACCCTGATACATTTGCGATGTACAAGGAAGAAGGTTTAAAACGTGGCCTAGCCTATGTGGAATCAGGAGCTTTAGTACGTTCAAGTTACCATGCGGAAAGACACATCTAGATGAACGATATAGCAACTGAAAATACCCAACAATATACCTACATCATCGCTGGTGGGGGTATGTCGGGACTTTCACTTGCATACTATTTAGCTGAAAGTCAATTACCTTACGAACGCATTTTAATCCTTGAACAAGGAAGCGAATCGCCCAAAACCTGGTGCTTTTGGAGTAATGAAGATCATCCTTTTGACGCTTATGCAGAACACGAATGGAAAGATTTGGTCATCCAATCATTTGATAACCAAGCATTGGATCTAAGCATCGACCCATTTGTTTATCGGAAAATTGAAAGTACGACTTGGACTCAAGCAATTTTAGAAAAACTTAAAAGTAATCCCAAGTTTGAATTCGTTCAAGCGACGGTTGAATCCTTTCAATATCACGGCAAATTTGCCCAAGTCTTAACAAGCCAAGGCAAATTTGAAGCAACGGAAAAGATTTTTGATAGCATCAGCCCCTACCCTTGTAATCTGACAGACCCCAAGGAACTCAAACAACATTTCGTTGGCCTCTTCATCGAAACAAATTTTCCGCTATTTGATTCGAGTAAAGCAACCTTATTCGACTTTCGTATTGCCTTTACAAATGCTTGCGAATTTATGTATGTCTTGCCAACGAGTTCTCGAACAGCACTTTTTGAACATACATTTTTTTCGAACACCCTAATCGAAGAAACAGAATACTTGAAACAAATCAAGGCTTATCTCTTCGCATATTATGGTCTAAGCGATGATGATTACGAAATCAAAGGGAGAGAAAAAGGAATTATCCCGATGAATTACGTGGAAATTCCACAAAATCTTCATCAAAAAATTGTGAAGATTGGAACAGCTGGCGGATTCGTTAAAGCGAGTACAGGATATTCATTTAAGCGAACCCAAGAACTCTTAAAAAACCTTGTGAGCAAATTGGAATCAAATCAATGGAATGCTAAGGTGATTACACAAACGCGGTTCAAAGTATTGCTTGACCGCATTTTCATACAGGTACTCGTGGACCAGCAGGTGAAAGGGAGCAGCGTTTTTGAAAAGTTATTTCAAAAGAATTCAGCCACACGCATGCTTCGATTCTTAGATGAAAAAACGTCAACTTGGGAAGATTTGCGCTTGATGACCACAGTGCCTACTTGGCCCTTTATGAAAGCATTCTTTAAAATAGTCTTTAATCGATGAACCTTTTACCAATAAATGGTTGTTGGCCCGAGATATTAATCTTAAATTTGCACGATTTTTTAACAAAAAAAGAAACAACGAATGGCTTATTTATTTACTTCAGAATCAGTATCCGAGGGACATCCCGATAAAGTAGCTGACCAAATTTCGGATGCGTTAATTGACCATTTCATGGCATTTGACCCAAGCTCTAAAGTGGCTTGCGAAACGCTTGTTACGACGGGTCAAGTAGTTTTGGCTGGAGAAGTAAATACCTCGACATACTTAGATGTTCAAGCTATTACACGTGACGTAATCCGTAAAATTGGATATACCAAAGCGGAATATATGTTTGAGGCAAATTCATGTGGAATTTTATCGGCAATTCATGAGCAATCTTCCGATATCAATCAGGGAGTTGATCGCGCCAATCCAGAGGAACAAGGAGCTGGAGACCAAGGGATGATGTTCGGTTTCGCGACAAAAGAAACAGACAATTACATGCCATTGGCATTGGATTTAGCACATAAAATTCTTCAAGAATTATCCTATATCCGTAATCATGAGCCCAATTTAATTGGCTATTTACGTCCGGATGCGAAATCACAAGTAACGATTGAATACAGCGATGATCATGCGCCACAACGCATTGATACGATTGTTGTTTCGACCCAGCACGATGATTTTGCGTCGGAAGCAGAGATGTTGGCAAAAATCAAGAAGGATATTGTTGAAATCGTTATTCCACGCGTAAAAGCTAAGTTGAAGCCTGAGTTACAAGCACTTTTCAACGATGCGATTACCTATCACATTAACCCAACGGGTAAATTTGTGATTGGTGGACCACACGGAGA
>CANGCD010000086.1 GCA_947452215.1 Cytophagaceae bacterium
GAAGGGACACTAAAACCTGTTTCCAAGTCGGATAAGTCCAAGAATGCGCGTGTTTCGATGCGTTTCTTTTCGCAGTCGATGGACGATGTCGTCAAGCGATTTAATGCGATCAAGCCACAAAGTTTAGTGGCTTCAGAAGGTTATTTTGTAAAAGGTCAAGAACCTTTGTTGGATGGTATTGCTTGGGAAGTAGGCAAACAAACGAAGGAGGTTAATGGCCGACAGGTTTATATTGAAATCATGCAATTAGAACCTGAACGTTTGAAGCGTTTTGATGAGTCGCGCAGTTCGATTATTCGTGAATTGCAGGCGCAATTAGAAAGAGATTGGTTAACGAATTTGAAACAACGCTTTCCTGTCGTATTACAGACAGAAGAGTTGAATCGCATTATGCAATAGAAAAATGAAATATATGAAATTGAAAGGGTATTTGTTGGGATTCGTGATGCTTTGTGCGGGAGCAAATGCGCAGGCACAAGAGGCAGACAAGGGGACATTGATCGATAAAATCATTGCCAAAGTTGATAACCACTTTATCTTAAAATCGGAGGTTGAGCAACAATACAGCCAGTATTTAACGAGTGGACAGGCTAATACGCCTAATCGTTGCCAAATCTTGGAGGGTTTGGTCGTTAACAAATTGATGCTTGCTAAAGCCGAGATAGATTCTGTGATTGTAGATGACAAGCGCATTGATAGTGAATTGTCTTCGCGTATGGATCAAATGGAAGCGCAATATGGTTCTGCGAAGAACATTGTTGAGGCCTACGGAAAATCTATTGTCAACTTAAAAGAAGATTTGCGTTTGTCTTTGAAGGAGCAATTGACAGGCCGAAAAATGCAAGACAAAATCACAAGCGATGTCAAAATTACACCGAAAGAGGTAGCAGCGTTTTTTGCTCGCATCCCCACGGATTCCTTGCCTTATTTGCCTTCTGAAGTAGAAATTGGTCACATTGTTCGTTTAGCAAAGCCTAATAAAACACAGAAATCGGAATTGATTGGTCGTTTATTGGACTATCGCCGTCGGATTGAAAAGGGTGAATCATTCGAGGAATTAGCGAAATTGTATTCTGAGGATTTAGGAAGTGGAAAGCGTGGTGGTGATTTAGGATTTTCGAAACGTGGGCAAATGGTCGCACCATTTGAAGCCGCTGCCTTGAAGTTGAAACCGAATCAATTGTCGGACGTCGTTGAGTCTGAATTCGGATATCACTTGATTCAATTATTGGCTATTCGTGGACAAGAGTATCATGCGCGTCATATTTTGATTCGTCCGGATTATCAAAAATTGGATTTGACTGAACCAACGCATTTCCTTGATAGCTTGCGCATTGTCATTCAGCGAGATTCGTTGACCTTTGATAAGGCCGCTCGTGAATATTCTGAAGATAAGTTGACGCAAGATGCAGGAGGTTTAATGTTGGACATGGCATCTCGTTCCACACGCATGCCTTTTGATGGAACGATGGAGCCTGGTTTATATTTCTCTTTGGATTCGATGAAAGTAGGAACCATTTCTAAACCGATACCTTACCGTACGGATGATGGTCGTTCGGCAGTTCGTATTTTATATTACAAGGCTAAATATCCACCGCATTATGCGAATCTGAAGGATGATTATCAAAAGATTGGAATGATTGCCTTAACTCGCAAGAAGAACGACGCGATTGAGCAATGGTTTTTGAAGGCTAAAGAAGATGTGTTTATCTTTATTGATGATGAGTATAAAGGCTGTAATGTGTTGAGTGGTGGGGTGATTGATAATTAGGTGTGAGTTAAGAGTTAAGAGTTAAGAGTGAAGAGTGAAGAGTGAAATAAATCAAAGTAATTAGAATATAGAGGGCGCAATTTGCGCCCTTTTTTATTGCTCATTGTCGTAAATTGATTCTATTTATAAGTACAATTTGCGTTATTATCATTGATGGGATTTTTGATTTTAATCTGAATATAAACAAAATGAGCCCGGAAAATTTCCGAGCTCAAAATAATTCATCAATACAATAAGCCAATCTCCACATTCCTCTTAACTTTTCACTCTTCACTCTTCACTCTTAACTCTTACCTCATTTAAACTGCCACTGGCGCCTTAATTCCCGGATATGGATCATATCCTTCCAAGGTAAAGTCTTCGAATTGGAAATCTAAGATATCTTTTACATTTGGATTGATTTTCATGGTTGGTAATGCACGTGGCGTTCTGGATAATTGTAATTCCACTTGCTCCATGTGATTGCTGTATAGGTGTGTGTCTCCACCCGTCCAAACAAAATCACCTAGACCTAGGTCACATACTTGGGCGATCATCATCGTTAATAATGCGTAGGATGCAATATTGAAAGGTACACCCAAAAATACGTCAGCCGATCGTTGGTATAATTGACACGATAATTTACCATTCGCTACATAGAATTGAAAGAATGCATGGCAGGGCATTAAAGCCATTTTAGGTAGGTCGGCAACGTTCCAAGCGCTCACAATGATCCGACGTGAATCCGGGTTCGTTTTCAATGTGTTAACAGCTTCTTTGATTTGGTCGATGACAACGCCATTTGCACCTTCCCAACTTCTCCATTGTTTACCATATACTGGACCTAGGTCACCATTTGAATCCGCCCATTCATTCCAAATGCTAACATTGTTATCCGTCAAATATTGAATATTGGTTTCCCCTTTTAAGAACCATAAAAGTTCGTAAATGATGGATTTAAGATGGGTTTTCTTGGTGGTTACCAAAGGGAATCCTTCCTCGAGATTGAAGCGCATTTGGTAGCCAAAAACACTTGTCGTGCCCGTACCGGTACGGTCGGATTTAAAGGTTCCGTTTTCTTTGATATGCGTCAATAAATCTAAATATGCTTGCATGTTAGGCTTCGAAGGTCTCCCCGTTTAAAAGTAGTGAATGTGTGATGCTTGCGCTAGGTTCTAATTGGGCTGTTGCAGAGCAGTATTTGTCCATCGACATTTGGATGGCTTTTAGTGCTTTATTCCCATCGATTTGACCTGTTAATTCAAATTGGATGTTGATTTGTCGAAATGGTGTCTTCTCTGTTCCTTCAATTTTTTCACGATCTCCCTGCACGCGAATTTGGAAGTCCTCCACGATTTGGCGTTGCTTTTTTAAGATGAGAATCACATCGATGGCGGTGCATCCACCTAAGCCCATTAATAACAATTCCATGGGGCGCGCACCGGCATTGTGTCCACCAATCCCTTCAGCTGCATCAATATGCACCGGAATAGGAGAGGAGCCTGTTGCCTCAAAATGAAAATCTTGATCGAGTCGGTTTAATACTACTTCCATATTACTTTAATTCAGAGGATTTAATCGCCTTTGTCCATAATACATCCCCTTTGACATTGAACAAGGTAATATTGAGCACGCGGTCTTTTAATGGTCCTGATACCTCAATTTTGGAGAATGCACGTTCTTGTACCAATGTTCCTGGAACCAGGGTTTGGTTATAATCGAGTTTCACAGCATCCGCTTTGCCAGCTGTCATCGGTGAAACGGTTAAATCATATAAGGGATAAGTTCCTTCGCGTTCCAATTTATTCAAATCTGAAATATGGCGGTCGCCAGTTAAAAACAGTACGCCTTGGATGTTGCGGTTTTTCAATTCTTTCAATAATTGATTGCGTTCTCCTTCGTAATTCGCCATGTTTTCAAATACCTTAGCTGGACTAACGACCTGACCTCCATTGACGATGATTTTGAAACTAGCTTTTGATGTGATTAGAGCATCCAATAACCAATTCATTTGTTTCTGTCCCCAATAGTCTTTGTTTGGGTCATTTAATTCATTGGGCGCTTTATTCCAGCGGTCATCCATTAAGAAAAATTCGACATCCGACCATTGGAATTTACCTGTGATTCCCTCGTTTGGAAAGACGAAATTGGGGTTTCCCCAATACATTTTGAACATTTCAAGTGAGGTGTGTTTCAATGGAAATGATCGATCAGCATCGTTAGGGCCATAATCATGATCATCCCAAATGGCGTATTGGTGTACATTGGCTAATAAGGGTTGCATCGATTTCACGGCGCGTGCATGGTCATTTCGATGAATCATACCCGTTCGTGTGTAATCCGGTTCACGGTAATAAAAATTATCGCCGCCCCAAAGCATGAAATCGGGTTTCTTGGCATACATCGCCGCATAAACTTCATCTGCTCCACCATAGCCACGGCCTGGTCGGTCAGTACCTTCTTCATTCACATAATTACAGGTTCCAAAAATAAAGGAGAACGCCGGAGGATCTTTTCTCCACTGCCAAAGTTCCTGAGTTTGAAACTCCAAGGGATAATCGAAGGTGATTTTCTTGCCATTGACTAATACTTCGTATTCGTATCTTTTACCCATACTCACCTCATCAGCAATGATTCGTGCGATGTAGGCCTGAGTCTTTTCGGTTTTAATTGGATCTGTTTTATGAATCGTTTTATCGCCCTTTTCCCAATATTGAATGCTAACGTCGGCTGCTTTTTCAGTCTGTACCCATAAGAGTACTTCTTTCATTTCGGAATAGCCCAACATAGGTCCGCTCTTAATTTGTGCGGAGACAAATAACGGTGCTAGCAGGAATAAGGCAATCATTATGCTTTTCATGTTCGTTCAATTAGTATCTTTGTGGCTTATTAATTTCCATATGGCATATTATTCAATTCAGAACATTCCTTTAACAGATTTAGCCAACGAATTTGGTACACCATTATATGTATACGATGCCGACAAAATTAGGGAAAAAATCTCGGTTTTGAGGAGTGCATTTGAAGGAATTGATTTGACAATTAAATATGCGGTTAAGGCCAATACGAATTTGTCAATATTACGTTTGATGCGTGCGAATGGAGTCGATATGGATGTGGTTTCGCCGCAGGAATTGGAGATGGGCTTGATAGCAGGGTATGAAGGATCTAATATTACCTTTACACCATCTGGAGTCCATTTTTCAGAGATTGTATATGCAGTTTCTAAAGGTGCGATTGTCAACTTGGATAATCTTTCGGTCTTAGAAAAATTTGGTCAAACGTATGGTTCATCGCAACCTTGTTTGATTCGTATTAAGCCACATGTTATTGGTGGGGGAAATGAGAAGATTATGACGGCTCATCCAGAATCAAAGTTTGGGATCTCGATTCACCAAAAGCCTGAGATTTTGGCGATTGTTGAAAAATATAAAATCAATGTCATTGGTTTGCACCAGCATACAGGTTCTGATATCAAGGATGGTAAGACATTTGAGCAAGCTGCCACAGCGCTTTTTGACTTTGCATATGATTTTAAGGATTTGCAAATCATCGATTTAGGTGGGGGATTCAAGGTGCCTTATTCGCCAGAAGATCCAGGTGTGAATATGAAGGAAGTAGGTCAAATCATGAGTGATGCCTTTCGTGCTTTCTGCCAAAAATATGGTCGGAAATTACGCCTTTGGGTCGAGCCAGGTAAGTTTTTGGTCAGTGAATCGGGTACTTTTTTAGCCGAAACAAATGTGGTTAAACGCGATCCGGTCAAAACGTTTGTTGGCATTAATTCAGGTTTAAATCACCTGATTCGCCCGATGATGTACGGCTCTTATCACTACATTTTTAATGCGTCTAACCAAGACAATACGAAGCAAGAAGACTACCGTGTAACCGGATATATCTGCGAAACAGATACATTCTCTTTCGATTATGCTGGTAAACAAAACGAACGATTATTGAATGAGGTCAAAGAAGGCGACATTATCGCCTTGGCAAATGCCGGGGCCTATGGTTTCTCCATGGCATCCCATTACAATGCTCGCTTTTTACCTGCCGAGGTATTAGTGGATGGGGGAGTGGCCAGGGTCATTCGCAAGCGAGAAACCATGGAGGATTTGTTAAGAAATCAAGAGTTTTAAAATAAAAAAGACGCGGGAATCGCGTCCTTTTTATTTTAAAATGATGATGCTTTTTACTCCCTAGGCTGAAGCCTAGGGTTATAAATTAACCCCAGACTTCAGTCTGGGGATTAGACGCAAGGTATCGCGTCTCTACTATCTAATGTCTAAAGTCCAACATCTAAAAGACGCGAAGTATCGCGTCTCTACTTTCTAATGTCTGAAGTCCAACGACTAAAAGACGCGAAGTATCGCGTCTCTACAAAACCAATCTCTTAACTCTTCATTCTTAACTCTTAACTCTTACCTCAATATAACACCCACGTATCCTTCGATCCACCTCCTTGAGACGAATTCACTACGAGCGAACCTTTACGCAAAGCCACCCGCGTTAAGCCTCCCGGCATAACCTTTACTCCATCTCCGTAGAGTATATAGGGTCGTAAATCCACATGTCGGCCTTCTGCATGATCATCAATCAAACAAGGTACCCGAGACAGGGATATCGTTGGTTGAGCGATGTAATTTCTAGGGTTTGCCAGAATCAAAGCCTTGAATTTTTCTTGTTCTTCTTTCGTTGATTTCGGACCAATCAACATGCCATATCCTCCAGCCTCATTGGCTTCTTTTACGACTAATTTTTCGATATTGGCCAACACATAGTTACGATCTTCCTCTTCGGAACAGATATAGGTTTTAACATTTTGAATGATCGGTTCCTCGTTTAAGTAGTATTTGATAATGCGAGGTACGTAAGCATAAATAACTTTATCATCCGCCACACCGGTTCCGGGGGCATTTGCTATGGCAACCTTACCATTTTTGTATACATCAAATATGCCGGGAATTCCAATCATCGAATCTGGATTGAACACAGTAGGATCTAAGAATGTGTCATCGATCCGACGGTAGATCACGTCCACGATTTGGAATCCTTTGGTCGTACGCATTTTGACATATCCTTCATGCACGACTAAATCGCGGGCATCTACCAACTCCACGCCCATTTGTTGGGCCAAATACGAATGCTCAAAATAAGCCGAATTGTAAATCCCAGGTGTCAAAACCACCACGGTAGGTTCTGGTCGGTCGCTAATGAATCGCAACATTTCCAATAGCTTATGCGGATAATCCGAAATGGGACGAATTTGTGTTTTGGCTACGACTTCTGGAAAAGTTTGTTTCAACAATTCTCTGTTTTCCATCATGTAAGAAACACCCGATGGACAACGCAAATTATCTTCCAAAATCATGTATTCTCCGTCAGCACCTCGAATTAAATCAGTACCTGTGATGTGTATGTAAATATTTTTCGCAGGTTTAATCCCAATGCATGGTCTCAAAAAGTCTTTGGATGATTCAATCACTTCGGCAGGGATAATGCCGTCTTTGATGATTTTTTGATCCGAATAAATATCGTTCAGAAATAAATTCAACGCTGTAATACGCTGAATTAGTCCTTTTTCAATCTTCTCCCATTCATTTGCCTCGACAATGCGCGGGATGATATCTACCGGCATGATGCGCTCGGTTCCTTCGTTTTCCGCATATACGTTAAACGTAATACCCATTGCCATTAAGGCGCGTTCAGCCGATTGTTGCCTACGCGTGAATTCCTCTTGCTTTAATTGCTCCACACGCTCTTTGAAATGCGTGTAACCAGGACGAACTTCACCAGAATCGGTGAACATTTCGTCGTAAAATCCTTCGGTCTCGTATTGGTCAAAAGTGAAATTCATACGCTTGTTATTTATTGTAAATGCTTGATATTGAAATAATTTAGAATTTAATATTTACAAATGGTCCTCGAGCTTTCCATTTTTTTAAAACTTAGTCGGAAATTTCAGTTAATTACCAAAATTTTACAATTTAAAACACATTTTTGATTGTAATTTGCGTCATGGTTTTATTGAATTTCCTCTTTTTTGAAAGTCCTATTGGTGTGATTCGCGTGGAATATACCCAACAAGGAATCTCAAGTCTCCGATTTGTTGATCATTTAGGAGAAAATCACACTGATAATCCTGATTTAGAGCAGCTGATTCTTAGCGATTTACAAGGCTATTTTACCCAAAAGAATTATACGTGGAAATCTACCGTTGCCCCTCATTTAGGAACGGAATTTCAAGAAAAAGTTTGGAAAACCTTACAGGATATTCCTGCAGGTGAGGCCTGGACTTATCGTGATATCGCAGAACGAATCGGTCAAACCAAAGCCGCACAAGCTGTCGGAAATGCCAATGGCCAAAATCCTGTTTTGTTACGCGTTCCCTGTCACCGTGTCATAGGTTCCAATGGGACCATGGTCGGTTATGCCGGCGAATTATGGCGAAAGGAATGGTTATTGAATCATGAGGGGTATGCGGGATTAAACCAACAAATGTCTTTATTTTAAGCATGGAGAACGAACAAATTGTTGACGCCCTAGAGCTCTTAGTCAAATTGTGGGATGTGCACGGCATCAATGAATTTAAAAGCAAGAACCTCAGTTTTGCCGCTCGTGGATTGGATAAGTTTGCGGGTCGAATTGCCAATTGCGATCTTGATGCGCTTTATGCCATTCCTGGGGTAGGAAAGGTTGTCGTGCAAATTGTACAAGATATTGCTCAAACAGGCACTTGTGCCGACTTAGAGGCCATGATCGAGCAAACGCCTCCCGGGATTCTTGACATCTTGAAAATTAAAGGTCTAGGACCTAAAAAAGTAGGAGTTATTTGGCGTGAATTGGGGATTACGGAATTAGATGATTTGTTGGCGGCTTGTCACGCCAATCAACTCGAACAACTCAAAGGTTTTGGTAAGGCGATTCAGGATAATGTGAAAGCCTATATTTTATTCTTGAAAGAAAATCGAAGGAAATTGCGCTTGGATAAAGCTGGTAAATTAAGCCAAGAGCTGCTTGATTTGTTGGCACCTGCCTTCCCGATTTTAACCGTATCGGGTGAATTGAGCCGGAATTGTGAGGTGATTTCAAGTCTCGTGTTTATCGCGGAGACGTCTGACATCTTCGGTGCGCAGGGATTGATTGAGGGAATAGCGGGGATGCAAACGGATTACCAACAATCTTCGCCATTTGCGTGGCGAGGGCATTTGGATGGTCATTTGATTCCCATTGAGATTCATTTTGCGGATGCTTCGCAACGCGTTGCTTTGCAGTTCCAACTGGGTTCGAATCCGGAGCATTTGGCGCAAGTAAATTTCTTCCAACAGAAAAATATCCAACAAGAAGAGACGATTTATACCTCTCAACAACTTCCATTCATTGTTCCGGAAATGCGAGAGGGATATAAAGAGTTTGATTGGGCTGCCAAACATCAAGCTTCTGAACTTGTTCAATTGGCCGATTTGACGGGTTGTTTACATAACCACTCGACCTATTCGGATGGTAAAAATACACTGAAGGAAATGGCAGAGGCCTGTCGGGCCCTCGGTCTAGCTTACTTCGGCATAGCAGATCACTCACAATATGCGGCCTATGCGGGTGGATTGAAGGAAGAAGATATCATTCGCCAACATGCCGAAATTGACGCTTTGAATCAGACATGGACCGATTTTCAGATTTTAAAGGGAATCGAGGCCGATATTTTGCCAGATGGTAGCCTAGATTACAATGATCGGATTTTGGACTCCTTCGATTACGTAGTTGCATCGGTCCATGCGCAATTGGTCATGGATCAGGAGCGTGCGATGAGCCGACTGATTAAGGCCATCGAAAATCCCTATACAAGTATTTTAGGTCATCCGACAGGCCGTTTATTATTAACTCGATATGGCTATCCGATTGATACAAGCATGATTTTGGATGCATGCAAAGCCAATGGGGTCAGCATAGAATTGAATGCGAGTCCTTATCGATTAGATTTAGATTGGCGCCATATTTATGAAGCGATGGACAAAGGAGTCTTTGTCTCCATCAATCCGGATGCGCATAAAATTGAAGGTCTGAAGGATATGGATTATGGTGTTCGGGTAGGTAGAAAGGGTGGACTGTTGAAAGCCTTAACCTTAAACGCATTACCGCTAAATGAACTGAAGGCCTTTTTTGCCAAAGCTTAAAAGTTTGGTTTTAACAAGTATTTTGAATAGAATTCATCAATAATTCGAACGGCATCGGTTGGTGTGTCAACGATTGAAAAGTATTCCAAATCTTCTTCATGGATATTTCCATGCTGGACCATTGTTGTTTTCATCCAATCGAATAGTCCGGTCCAATATTCTGTTCCTACCAACACCACCGGGAATCGCCCAATCTTATGCGTTTGAATTAAGGTCAAGGATTCAAACATCTCATCCAAGGTTCCAAAACCGCCCGGCATGATGATGAATCCTTGTGAATATTTTACAAACATCACTTTTCGAACAAAAAAGAAATCAAAATTGATATTCTTGTCGTGATCGATATAAGGGTTTGGCGTTTGCTCAAAAGGCAGTTCGATGTTCAATCCCACAGAACGTCCATGTTCACTTTTCGCACCCTTATTACCAGCCTCCATGATTCCTGGACCTCCTCCCGTAATAACTCCGTAACCATGTCGAACAAGCTTTGCGGCAATTTGCTCTGCCATCTGGTAATATTTATCCGCCGGCTTCGTTCGAGCCGAACCAAAAATGCTTACGCATGGGCCTATTTTGGATAATTTATCTATACCCTCCACAAATTCACTCATGATTTTAAATATCCGCCAAGACTCTTCGGATTTTATTTGTGCCCATGTCTTGTCACCGAATACCTTCTTAATTCGGTCTTCATCTTCTCTCCACTGATCAGTCATAATTTATCTGTTTGAACATTGGCAAATGTAAGTGATATCGGCTTACCTTTGTTAAAATTTTTGACTCCATATAAATGACATTAGCAAAATCTTTCGCCGTAGGTGGCGACCACGCAGGATTTGATTACAAAGATCAATTGATTGATTTTTTAATAGCACAAGGTATTACCGTGAAGGATTGTGGAACCTATTCAACTGATTCGGTGGATTATCCTGATTTTGCTCACCCCGTGGCTGAGTCTGTCGAAAGTGGCGAGTC
>CANGCD010000087.1 GCA_947452215.1 Cytophagaceae bacterium
ATTTTGTCGGCATGGGTCATGAAGCAATTGTTACAGGTCAAAGAGAAAAGCTATTTCATCATGGAATTGCCAACGTACAAAGGGCCTCGATTTAAGCACATGGCTCTTTCTATTTACAATTCGGTGCAAGCTTTTGTCTTTGAAGCAGGGAAGATCATTGTGGCGATTTCGATTGTCTTATGGGTTTTGGCGAGTTATGGTCCGGGTGATAGTCTGTCTACTGTAGAGCAAACGGTACGTCAGGCGAATCCGACTTTAAGTGGGTCGGTCTTGGCGAATAAAGTTGCTTCAGAGAAATTGGAACAATCCTATGCGGGACATTTTGGGCATTTTATTGAACCTGTCATCAAACCCTTGGGTTATGATTGGAAGATTGGAATTGCTTTAATTACATCGTTCGCGGCACGGGAAGTATTCGTGGGAACGATGTCTACGATTTACAGTTTGGGAGGAGAGGTGGATGATGAAAATGCAACCATTAAAAATCGAATGAGAGCCGAAATCAATCCTGCGACGGGTAAACCCTTATATGATGCGGCATTGGGTTTCTCCTTGTTAATTTTTTATGCCTTTGCTATGCAATGCATGAGTACATTGGCGACCACCTACCGCGAAACCAAATCCTGGAAATACCCAACGATTCAGTTTGTTTACATGACAACACTAGCTTATTTATCGGCCTTTATTGTATATCAATTACTTTCTTAAAATTGCACGGGGATTGACGTTGCAGCCAAATTACTCGTACTTTTTGCTAATAATTTACCGTCTGTATTGTAAAGTTTCGCCTCTACATTGGCAATTTTTTTTCCGACGCGATAAACTTCTGAAACGGCCGTTACCTTTTCGCCTGCTTTGGCACCAAAAAGAAAATCAACATGTAGGTTTATCGTTACATACAGGTGTTCTATTTCCACGGTGATCAGCGTCATGCCCATGATTTCATCTAAAATCGTTGTAATAATTCCGCCATGCATAACTTGTGCATGATTGCATTGGTCTTCACGAACCGTAAATTCAGCGGTGATCGATCCGGCGGAGGCTTTGATGAGCGTCCCGTCTAACCACGTTGTGATGGGGTTTGGATTTCCGTCTGCAATCTTCTTGTTCAGATTGGCATTTAGGTAGGCAATGATTTTATCGTTAGGCTTCATGGTGTTGTTTTAGGCGGATACTTGCGATTAGTTTCGGGACCAGGTGGAGGTACGACCGAACATGGCCATGCCAACAAAACCCCGAATTTCTAATTTTTGGTTATTGTCTTTTACCTTTAAAATGCAGTCATATGTTTTACCCGAATGAGGGTCGTAAATAGTTCCTTTTTCCCAGCTTCCTCCGGTGAATACAAAGTCTTTCAAGATAACGGAACCTACGATTTCGCGGTTTTTTAAGCGTGCATCTGGATTGTTTACATCTTTTTTGCCGGGTGTTTTTCCCCAAGTAATTTTACCGAAATAGCGGTCTCCTTGTTTGAAAATCGTAATCTTACCGTCTTTAGGTTCTGAAATCCACTCGCCAAGAATGACGTCTGCATTGTTATTAGCAAATAATGTGCTTTGAACAAGCAACATGTACAGGATGAATAGAATCGTTTTTTTCATAGTGCTGATAAAATTTAGACAAATATAGGATGATTTTGGGATTTCTTGATTCGAATTGACTGAACATCCCGTTTGCCTCAGTCAGATGTTATGCTTATTTTTGTCGGAAAATAACCACTAAAAATTAATTTCATAACAAGCTACAAGGAAAGTATGAATTACAATCTGAATCAATTACCCGAGAGAACAACTAAACCAAGGCAAAAAGGTTTGACCATGGTCATGGATAAGGGATTAAGTCTGCGTCAAGTGGAGGATTTTTTAGAAATGGGCGCTGGACACACGGATATCGTTAAACTGGGCTGGGCTACATCTTATGTGACTCCCAATTTGAAGGAGAAATTAGCCTTGTACAAATCAGCAGGTATTCCGGTGTATTTTGGTGGAACGCTTTTTGAGGCATTTTATATTCGTGGACAATTTGATGAATACCGCCGCGTATTGGATCAATATGGCATGGAATATGCTGAAGTATCTGATGGATCTGTCGAAATGGAATCCGATGTGAAATGTGAATTTATTCGGACCTTATCTCAACAGGTAACGGTATTGTCAGAGGTGGGTTCGAAGGATGAGGCGAAGATTATTCCTCCATACAAGTGGATCAAATTGATGCGTATGGAATTGGAAGCGGGTTCTTGGAAAGTGATCGGGGAAGCGCGTGAAGGAGGTAATGTTGGCCTGTTTCGATCCTCTGGCGAAGTTCGTCAAGGATTGGTGGAAGAGATTTTGACAGAAATTCCGGAAGAGAAAATTATCTGGGAGGCGCCTCAAAAATCCCAACAAGTTTGGTTTGTGAAATTAGTAGGTGCTAATGTGAATGTGGGAAATATTGCACCAAACGAGGTGATTTCTTTGGAAACAATTCGTTTAGGGTTACGCGGGGATACTTTTGATCATTTTTTAGATAAATAAACGGATGCTTCATTTCATTCTTGATCTCCTCAAAGATCCCTTGACATTTTTAAGTGACTTTATCGCAGCGAATGGGTCCTTGACCTATGCCTTGTTATTTGCGATTATTTTCGTTGAAACGGGTTTTGTTATTATGCCCTTGTTGCCAGGAGATTCCTTGCTGTTTTCAGTAGGTTTATTGGCTGCTGCCAGTGGCCAACTCAGCTTAATGACAGTTATTCCGCTCATGATTGTAGCAGCCTTATTAGGGGATCAGCTCAATTATTACATCGGTCGAAATTTCAGTTCTTGGGTCAAGAGCCGCGAGAAAATCTTATTTTTAAAGCGGGGGCATATTGAAAAAACGGAAGCTTTTTATGCTGAGTATGGTTCAAAGATGGTGATTTTAGCCCGTTTTGTTCCCATCGTTCGCACGGTTGCCCCATTTGTAGCGGGAGCTGGACGGATGTCATATCCTGTATATTTGCTTTTCGGGGTTGTAGGTGCATGTCTTTGGGTTATCAGCATCACCTTGGCGGGTTATTTTCTTGGAGATAATGCATGGGTCAAAGACAACTTTGAGAAAGTAGTTTTGGGAATTGTCGGAGTCTCGCTATTGCCTATTATTATTGGTGTTCTCAAGCAACAATTTTCAAAGAAATAAGATGGCATTCCTCTATGGATTGATTGGTTTCCCCTTGGGGCATTCCTTTTCTAAACGTTATTTCACGGAGAAGTTTGATCAACTAGGCCTTAGCGAAACGCATGCCTATACGCAATTTGAGATACCTTCGATTGAAGATTACCCTAATTTATTAAATACATCAGGGATTCGAGGTTTCAACGTGACAATTCCTTACAAGCAACAAATTATTCCGTTTTTGGATGAAGTTGATCCCGCTGCCGCGCGCATCGGAGCGGTTAATACGATCAAGGTATTGCCAGATGGGCGAACACGCGGGTATAACACGGATTATTTTGGGTTCCAAAAAACCTTGAAAGATTGGTCGGCATACGCGGATTTTAAATCGAAAAAAACGTTGGTATTAGGCCAAGGAGGCGCAGCAAAGGCAATTATTGCGGCGATTGAAGATTTGGGGATTCCGGTGATTAAGGTTTCTCGAAATGCTTCGGATGGCATCGTTTCCTACGACGAATTGCCGGGATTGATGAGTTCGGTTGGGCTTATCGTAAATACAACTCCTTTGGGAATGCACCCCAATGAAGAAGCTTGTCCCCCTATTCCTTATGAACAGTTGGGCGGACATCATTTTCTTTATGATATTGTCTATAATCCTTTAGAAACAACCTTCTTGAAAAAGGGGTTAGCGCATGGTGCTGGTGGAATCCATACGGGAATTGAGATGCTGTATGGGCAAGCGGATAAAGCTTGGGAAATTTGGCAACTCTAGTTATTTCAAATAAACGCCTCGTTTAACATCATCGGTTACAATCACTTCCACGTGTTCCGCAATTGTGGTCGAAAGTTCATATCCTTTATAATCAGCAGCAATTGGGAATTTTCGGTAGTTTCGGTCGATTAGAACGGCAACTTGAAGTTTTTTGACTGGAATACTTAAAAAAGGTGCGAGGCTATAAGAAAATGTCCGACCGGTGTTTAGAACATCGTCAACTACCACGATTACTTTATTTTCGAAAGTCGTGATGTCGGCTGAAAACTGCACTGGACTTTCGTAGGGAATCTCTTTGTTCAAGAGGATTTCGACAGGGACAGCGTTAATGCTGGATATTTCCCGCAGGTGCTTACTCAACATGTCGGCTAATGCAAAGCCTTGTCCATTAATGCCTGCAATGATGATTTCCTGTTCTTCAAAATTGTTTTCAAAAATCTGAAAAGCAATCCGTCTGATTTTCTGTAGGAGAGCGGGTCCGTCTAATACTTGTTTTGCCGACATATTCTTTCGCTTATTGTCTAAATTAGCCGACTAAAATTACCCAAAATTATCCAATTTTTGTACCTTTGACCTTTATTTAGCGTTTAAAATAATTACCTATGGCTAAGAATTACGGAGCACAACAACGTGCCCAAATGCAAGCACCTTCGAATCCTTTAGCAATAAAAACGAAGAAATACGGCTTAGAGAAGAATAAATACATTGCCATGTGCATGCGTCAATTATTCGCTAATCAATGGAAATGGGCATTTCTTCCTTTAGCTTTAATTGGATTAAATGTCTTTTTAAATCTATCTGGCACCTACAAAAACTATTGGATTTACATCTTCTTAGCCATTGGTGTCGTAGGATATATCTTATTCTGGTTGATTCAGTTTACTGGGATTACGCAGCTCGCGCAATACAAGCAATTGTTTGATAAATACCGGTACGAAATTGATAGTCGGCAGATTTTTATGAAAATTTCCGACAAAGAAGGCGGTATGATTAAGTGGGATATGATTTTATCGGCTTACAAGGACAAAGAAGCTTATGTTTTGGAAATGGGTAAATATCAGTTTATTTACTTGCCATTAGCGATTTTCAATAATGATAATGATCGGAAACTCATGGATAAAATCATGCGTGATAAGGGATTGATCAACTAATATGGGAAGACTGCTGGCCATTGACTTTGGTTTAAAGCGTACAGGTTTGGCGGTAACGGATGCCTTGCAAATCATTGCAACGGGATTGGAGACAGTACCCACACATACTTTGTTGGATTATTTGCAAGTGTATTTTGCGAAAGAGGCCGTTGATAAGGTCATTATAGGTATGCCAAAGAACTTGGATAGTTCGGATACTGATTCGACACACGGCGTTCGTGTTTTGATTAAACATTTTAAGAAGAAATTTCCCCAGATGCCTATCATCGAGCACGATGAGCGCTTTACCTCACAGATGGCGATGCAGGCTATGATTTCAGGTGGTATGTCTAAGAAGGACCGGAGGGAAAAGGGTACGGTAGATCGAATTTCAGCAACGATCATCTTGCAATCCTATATGGAATCTCAAGCATAAAAAAGGCCATCCGTCAAACGAATGGCCTTTTTTTATTTGGTTACCACCTTGGCAAATCGGTGATAAAATGGAGTCTTGCTATTCGCTGATTTAGGTTTGTATTTCCCTGTGATGATGGGGACATACATGACACGGCGTCTCGATTTTTCCCCAAAGTTCGGCGATACTTCTACCCGATGCCATAAGCGGCCGTCGTGAATGGTTAAATCCCCGCGGTCGATTTCAAATGCAGCTTCACGTGGGTCTGGACGATGATCAATGAATTGTTTTTTGCCAAACAGCAATTTTAAAATACTTTGATTTTGTGTTCCAGGTAAAACGCGGAGGCCGCCATTCGAAGATGGACATTTGTCTAGGTGAATTCCAACGTTCAGCATCGGAAGTATTTTTTGTCCTAAGAATAAATCACGCGGAGAATCTGTATGCCACCCCATTTGTGTGAATTTGGAGTTTGGCTGGTTGACATAATGGTTGAAAACAAGTCCATCCTTTTCGTCTGAACCAATCCGGCCATCATAAGGTCCTAATAATTCCAAAAGCAACTCTAATCTAGGATCTTTTAAGAATTCCGCTAAAACATCACTGTATTTGTTGGTGAAGCACATGCGTTGTATCATGTCCTTCCCTTCAGGATCTTTTCCAAACTTCAAGGGAATACCGTTGATTTTTTCAACCCCTTCAGCTAACCATTTTGCCTCAATTTTGGCTAATTCAGTTATAAATAGTTCAGCTGTTTCGTTTGAAATGAAGTTTTTAAACTGAATAACGCCGTATTTATGGAAGTAGGCTTTTTGCTCTTCCGTTAAGGCTTCGCCTAGTGTGAAGGTTTTATATTCAAATTTTGGTGTTCCTTTTTTCATGTTGATCACGACCTTGTGAGCTAATGTTTCAATGAGTTTAACGCAACTACTTGGCCTATTTGGACATGCAATTTACGGCAATGAAATTGAAAAATTTCTAATTGGTTTTAAATTTCTGACCAAAATCAGAATTTTATCAGTTTTATCACTAAAAATATTTGCAATTTTACCTTCTCAAATTTCAAATTAAATGTCTAAGTTTTTTATCATTGTTCTGCTTGCTTTGTCTTTTATGGCGCAAGCGCAAAGTGAGGGCCGGAAAGGTTCCTATTTTGCTTTTTGGGGTTATAATCGATCGGATTACCCAACTTCGGATATTCATTTTACGGGTCCTGGATATGATTTCACCTTGGACAATGTAGTTGCTGCTGATGCACCTACGCCATTTGACGGGTTTACGACCTATTTTAATCCTAATTTATTCACGATTCCGCAGTTTAATCTGCACGCCGGGTATTTCATTCAAGATAATTTATCGATTAGCTTGGGCTGGGATCACATGAAATATGTGATGGTTCCGGATCAAGCATCGCACATGACAGGTACGATAGCTGCACAGGTTTCGAATCCCGCTTTTACGATTAATCCTGCCTATGTGGGAACATATAACAATACACCTTTTACCATCGCATCAAAGGATTTTTTACAATATGAGCACACGGATGGATTTAATTATGCATCAGTAGAGCTTGAACATTATACGCGTTTGTGGAATCCAGGCATCGGAAAATTGGAGTTGGAGTGGATGAAAGGTGTCGGGTTGGGAGTTGTCGTTCCCCGTTCTGATGTCCGTTTGTTTACGTTGGGTCGTAATAATTATTGGAATTTGGCCGGAGCGGGAGCATCTGTGAAAACGGGTTTGCGCTTGAATTTGACCAAATTGTTATTCTTTGAAACAACGGTTAAAGGCGGCTACACAACGTTGTGGGATGTTCATACCACCGGTCAAACGGGCGATCATGCCGAACAAAATATCTGGTTCGGAGAAATCTATGGTGCGCTTGGCTTTTCTTTTGGTCGCAAAAAATAAATTTTAGGTTAGTCTAAAAATTTATAACTTCGTGGCATGCGCTATGGAGTTATCCTTTTTTTGTTGTTTGGGCATGTGCTTTGTGCCCAACAAAGCGGTCGGATTGAGACAGATCGGCCGGATCAAACGGAGTGCCCTTTTATCGTCAAGAAAGGTTATTTTCAAGCAGAAATTGGGTTTAATCGGGCTATTGACGCTGGGGATATTCGATATTTATTGCCTACAAGTCTTCTGAAAATCGGTGTTCACCCATTCGTTGAATTACGTTATACTGTGCTTCAGGTGCCAGGAATCGGTTTTTCCATGGAGTCCTTTGGCTTTAAGTCTCATTTATTTAAAGAAAAGGGTTTTTTGCCGCGTTCAGCCCTCATTGTGCAATACCATCGAAATCAAGACCGTCGGGATCAATCGGAGTTGAATCCCATGCCACATTCGATCGGAGAAACGATATTGACATTTCAAAACAGCCTTGGCGGCGCATGGGGTGTCGGATATAATTTTGGAGCAGAATATCATTCGGATGGAGGCGTCGAAGGGATTTATCGTATCGCTCCGAATGTTAATATTGGGGAAAGAGGTTATGCATATGCTGAGGTTTTTGGCCGATTTCCGCAGACGAAATTTACGGATACTTGGGTTGATGGCGGCTTGGCTTATTACGTTTCAGATAACATTAAAGCAGACATATCCGCAGGAAAGAGCCTTCGTGCAGATGATTCCTGGTATGTGGCCTTGGGAATTTCTTTGCGAATGCGTCTCTGGTGATTGCGCTTGAATACGATAATTGTGTAAATTGCAAGGATGCGCTATTTTTTCATTTTTCTTGCTGCGGTATGTCTGGGACTTTTGCTACCTAGCAGTAATTTGTTGGCGCAAACGAAAGAAAATATCTTCTTGCAAACGGGTCCCAAGAGCATTTCGACAATCGATCAATTCAGTCTGCAATTTTCGATACCGCAGGGGGAGCAGATGCCTAATTATCGTTTCCCAGAGATCAATGGCTTTCGAAAATTGGGTGTGAGTAGAAGCAAGGCCTCCAATTTCGAGAATAATCAAGTCGTTCAGACCTTAACATTTACTCAATATTATCAGCCAAATGCGCCTGGTAGCGTGTTAGTGCCTATGTTGGAGTTAGAGGTCAATAAACAATTGTTTCGCATTGAGCCTTTCGTGATTCAAGTCGTGCCTGGCCTGGAAAAAAAGGAGGAAATTGCAAGTGAGATTCAAGTTCCGGCCCAGGTTGATTTAACAAATAATAAGCCATTTTTCTTGGTTCGTTCCGATGTGGCGCGGCCATTTGTCGGGCAAGCGTTTACGTTAACGATGTCCTTATATGTTCCTGCAAACAATGTGCTGGAATTAAGTTTTGACCGAAATGATATACAGATTCCAGATTTGATTCAGCAAATTCGCCCTCGAAATTGTTGGGAAGAAAATTTTGGTCTACAGGTAGAACGCGTATTACAAGTAACATTTCGAGGTAAAAAGTATACAGAATATCGATTTTTTCAAGCGAGTTATTTTGCATTAGATGATCATATAATCCAAATTCCGTCGGTACGCTTGCGGGTTTTGCAGGGAGGTAAATCCAAGGAAAAAACGCCATTATACCTGAATTCTCCCGCCTTTCGCTTGCAACCGAAAGTGCTGCCTAAGCATATTCTTTCCGGAAAAGTTCCTGTGGGCCGATATACATTGCAGGAATCCTTGGATCATCTTAAGGCCAAAACCGGTGATTATTTAACGTATCGTTCGCAAGTGATAGGGGATGGAAACAGTATTTTGTGGGATGCAAAGGCTGTTGCGTCGGATTATTTTTTAAGTTTTAATTTGTTGGCCACCGAACGAAGCGTCTTTCCTAGGCGCGATCAAATGTTTGGGAATAAATCCGATATTGTTCGAATAATTCCGGAGCAACCAGGTAAATTTGCGCTGGCCAATTATTTCAGTTGGATCTATTTTAATGTTGACAAAGAGCGCTTTGACACATTGAGGTCTCAATTTGTTATTACGGTGCAAGGTCAGCCGCGCGATCGAAAATTGGATACTTCCTTGGAGAAAGGTGGGATTTACGAGGCGATTGAGTCGCAAGACAGTTTGCAAGTACATTGGAATCGCTGGGTGAACTGGCGGCAATTGGTTAATTTTGTATTGATTATCATGTTTGGGTTCATTGTTTTCCTTTTTTGGAGAGCATCAAAAAAGTAATATGGGGAGTATATACGGTAAGATTTTTCAGATTAGTACCTTCGGCGAGTCACACGGTGCTGCAGTAGGTGTGGTCATTCAAGGTTGTCCTGCGGGAATCGATTTTGATTTGGATTTCATTCAATCGGAATTGGATCGCAGAAAGCCGGGTCAATCACGCATTACCACACAGCGAAAAGAAGCTGATTCCGTGGAGGTTGTTTCAGGTGTTTTCGAAGGAAAGACAACGGGTACTCCCATTGCGATGTTGGTATGGAATGGAGACCAACGCTCGAAAGACTATTCGCATATTTCCGATCAATTCCGCCCATCACATGCTGATTACACATATTTTGCCAAATATGGTTTACGGGATTATCGGGGAGGAGGTCGTTCCTCAGCGCGCGAAACTGTGGCGCGTGTTGCAGCTGGAGCCTTAGCTAAATTGGTCTTGAATCAATTGGGGGTAAAAATCACCGCTTATGTATCGCAAGTTGGAACCTTGAAGTTGGAAACGCCTGTTGAGCAATTGGATTTGAGTCTTACGGAATCGAATGCTGTTCGTTGCCCGGATACAGTTTTAGCTGAAAAAATGTTCACCTACATTGATGAAATTCGTAAAGAAGGAGATTCCGTAGGGGGTGTTGTTTCCGCATATATTACCGGTTGCCCGGTGGGTCTAGGTGAACCTGTTTTTGATAAATTGCATGCCGAATTAGGTAAGGCGATGTTGAGTATCAATGCCGTGAAAGGCTTTGAATATGGAAGTGGATTTGATGGGGTAGCTTTACGAGGTTCACAGCATAATGATTTGTTTGAAAAACGTCCTGATGGAAGTTTGAAAACGTTGACCAACAATTCGGGAGGTATTCAAGGAGGTATTTCGAATGGAGAGCCCATTTATTTTCGTGTAGGGTTTAAACCGGTGGCGACCATCATGCAAGACCAAACGAGTTTAAACGAGAAGGGGGAACAGATAACGGTTTCGGGTAAAGGCCGACACGATCCTTGTGTTGTACCTCGCGCGGTGCCTATCGTCGAAGCCATGGCAGCTATCGTGTTGTTAGATTTTTATTTACGAAATCGTGTCATTCAAATGCCTGCTTAATGGTCTTGAATGAAGATGCATATTATATGGGATTAGCGCTCCGACAGGCCGAGCAGGCATTGGAGGAAGATGAAATTCCTGTTGGAGCTGTCGTTGTATGTCAGGGAAAGATTGTGGCCAAAGCATTTAACCAGACAGAGATTCTGACGGATGTAACAGCTCATGCGGAGATGCTCGCTATAACCTCTGCAGCTCAAACGATAGGGGGTAAATATTTA
>CANGCD010000088.1 GCA_947452215.1 Cytophagaceae bacterium
GCCAAATCGGACGGTTTATCCAACACAGGACCTGAGGTGATTTTCAAGGTGGAGCCCAACTCGTTCGCGATGATATGCGAAAGGGTTGTCTTACCTAATCCGGGAGGGCCATGCAGTAATACATGGTCTAATGCTTCTTCGCGGGCTTTTGCAGCACCTACGAAAATCTTAAGATTTTCGACGATTTTCCCTTGACCGGTGAAATCGAAAAAACTTAACGGACGCAAAGCTTTGTCAAACTCACGTTCTTGTGGATTCAGTGCTTCGGCATCACCAGTTAAATAATCTTCCCGCATAGGACTATCTTGATTCAAAATTGAACTCAAAGATAATTTTTTTATTGCGAAGATTTTATAGTTTTGAGAAACCAACAAGAATATCTAAACCTATGAGCTCCATTTTTATCGGCGAGTTAGCCGGAACAGCTACCCTATTATACCTTGGCAATGGCGTTGTCGCCAATGTTCTCTTAAAAAACACCAAAGGAAACGGAACCGGATTATTAGCCATCGCAGCAGCATGGGCATTTGCAGTTACAGTTGCCATCTTTGTTTCTACTTATTTCGGAAGCTCAGGCGCACATCTAAACCCGATTGTTACAATCGCAGGATGTGTTAAATCAGGTGATTGGAGCTTATTTCCTACGTTTATTGGTGCTCAATTGTTAGGAGCTATGTTAGGCCAATTATTGGTTTGGCTACATTATAAACCTCATTATGATATCACAGAAGATGCTGGAGCGATTAGAGCCTCTTTCTGCACGGATCCTGCCATCCGGAATACCCCATTTAATTTTATTTCAGAAGCCTTCGCCTCAGCCGTGGCTGTAGTCGCTTTAGGAACATTTAGCACCATCGAAACAGGATTAGGGCCATTTATGGTCGGCATCTTGGTTTGGGTAGTTGGCCTAGGTCTAGGTGGTACTACTGGCTATGCGATCAATCCGGCACGTGATTTAGGTCCACGAATCATGCATGCCATTTTACCAATTAAACATAAAGGTGACTCCGATTGGGGATATGCATGGATTCCGGTTCTTGGACCCGCTGCGGGTGCCGTTTTGGGTGCGTATTTATTGTCCTTAAATTAATTCCAACATGTATATCGGATCGATTGACCAAGGAACGACAAGTTCCCGTTTCATTATTTTCAATAAAGGCGGTGAGATAATTTCCGTAGGCCAAAAGGAACATAAACAAATTTATCCGCAAGCCGGATGGGTCGAGCACGATCCCGCTGAGATTTGGAAAAACACACAAGAGGTTATCGGCCTAGCATTAGGAAAGGCCAACCTTTCCGCGAAGGACATTGCTGCCGTAGGGATTACTAATCAACGGGAAACAACGGTCGCATGGAATAAGCATACCGGAAAAGCTTATTACAATGCCTTGGTTTGGCAAGACACCCGCGTTGGAAATGAATTAGCTGAATTAGCAAAAGATGGTGGGATGGACCGTTTTCGAGCGAAAACTGGCCTCCCTTTAGCCACCTATTTTAGTGGATTGAAATTACGTTGGCTACTCAATAACATCGAAGGTCTCCGCGCGGATGCTGAAAAAGGCGACGCGCTCTTTGGTAATATGGATACCTTCATCGCTTGGCACCTAACAGGTGGCACCCAAGGAGGTATTCACATCACCGATGTGACGAATGCAAGCCGCACGCAGTTGATGGATTTAGCCACCTGCCAATGGGATGACGAAATCCTACAAGTCTTGAATATTCCCAAAAAAATGCTTCCCGAAATCAAATCCAGTTCCATGGTCTATGGCCAGGCGAAAGGAGTATTGGGCGGTGTCCCTTTAGCTGGGATTTTAGGGGACCAACAAGCTGCATTGGTTGGCCAAACCTGCTTCAACCCAGGCCAAGGGAAGAATACCTATGGGACAGGATGTTTCCTGTTGATGAATACGGGTTTAAAACCGGTACCGTCCCAACACGGCTTATTAACAACAGTTGCCTATCAATTAGGCAACGAACCGGTGCATTATGCATTGGAAGGATCCGTTGCGATTACGGGCGCACTCGTACAATGGTTGCGGGATAATTTGGGCATTATCAAAAACAGCCCTGATATCGAAAAATTAGCCAAACTCGTGGATGATAATGGTGGATGTTATTTCGTACCTGCTTTTTCAGGACTTTATGCGCCCTATTGGAAATCAGATGCACGAGGAGTGCTTGTCGGCCTAACCCGATACATCAATAAATCACACATTGCCCGTGCGGCCTTGGAGGCGACTGCATTCCAAACCTGGGAAGTTCTAGAAGCCATGGAAAAAGATGCAGGGATTGCGATTAGTTCTTTACGGGTTGACGGCGGAATGGTGGTCAATCAATTGTTGATGCAATTTCAATCGGATATCTTAGGCGAGGAAGTCATTTGCCCGAAAATCATTGAGACAACTGCTTTAGGAGCAGCCTATGCCGCGGGACTTGCCGTGGGCTATTGGGAAAACTTAGATGACTTACGGAAAAACTGGGCGATTGCCCATACCTGGAAGCCAAACATGCCCTCCGAAAGCAGGGATCAGCTCCGGAAGCAATGGAAAAAAGCCGTTACGAAAAGCTTCGACTGGGCGGAAGACTAAGCTCTTTTTACCTTAGGAGCGTCCGCACGTGTCGTACCATAAGCGGGACAATTGGCTTGTTGGGAGCATGAGCTCAAAACCATACCTGCCAAAATGCTCATTGCGATAATTTTTTTCATGTTTTCTGAGTTAAACGGACGCTAATTTCTTTGTATTTACTTTTGACACCTCATTAACGGCATCTTCAACGACATTAGTATCTGCCGGACTATTATACCCTAAAATATGTAACATCGAACCGCTCGCTTGTTCTTCTTGGAATAAGCGGGTGGTGATGGTTCCATCTTCGAGTCGGTCAACAATCACATGCTTTGGAGCAGGAATTAAACAATGTTGAATTCCGCCGTATCCACCTAACGATTCTTGGTAAGCACCTGTATGGAAAAATCCAACATATTGACGCTCTTGGTCTTCCTCGAAAATCGGTAAATATAAATCGGAGCTATGCGCTTCCGTATTGTAAAAATCCATCGAATCACAAGTCAAACCGCCTAAGTTGACCTTTTGATAGGGCGAGCTCCAATTATTCACAGGTAACATAATATACTTCTGGTTCATACCCCATGAATCTGGCAATTGAGTAATAAATGATCCATCAATCATGTACCAAAGCTCTTTATCGTTTTGCAATTTTTGGTCGATAATCTCATATAAAACTGCTCCACTTTCTCCTACGGTATAAGAGCCAAATTCCGTAAAAATATTCGGTACCGGAACATTGTTTTTGTTGCAAATCCATGAAATTGATTCAACAATCTCATCGACCATCGCTTGGTAATCATAATTAAATTGAAGCGATGTTTGAATCGGTAAACCTCCGCCTAAATCAATCGAATCCAATTCCGGACATACTTTCTTCAATTCACAATATTTGTAAATAAAACGGCTAAGCTCCGACCAATAATAAGCGGAATCCTTGATACCTGTATTAATGAAGAAGTGTAACATCTTCAAATTGAACTTCGGATTTGGCTTGATTTTATCTTCGTACAAGGAAATCACGTCGGAATAACGAACCCCTAAACGAGAGGTATAAAACGCAAAATCAGGTTCCTCATCCGTTGCAATACGAATGGCTAAATTGGCCTTTTCGGCAGTCACCGACTTCTCGTAGAAATCAATTTCCTTTAAATTATCTAAGATGGGAATGCAATTGAAGCCATCATTGATTAATTCGGAAATATACTGCGTGTACAAAGGCTGCTTATAGCCATTGCAAAGAATATAAGTCGATTTTGTTACTTTCCCTTGGTTGTACATATCCCGGATAATCGGAATATCAAACGCGCTAGACGTTTCCAAATGGACATGTTGCTTTAGCACCTCTTCTAGAATAAAAGAGAAGTGTGACGATTTTGTGCAATAACAATAGGTATAATTTCCCTTGTAATTGTATTTCTTAATGGCATTACGAAAAAGTACTTTGGCATTTTCGATGTGCTCTGAAATTTTTGGCAAATAGGATACTTTTAACGGCGTACCGTATTGCTTGATGATTTCCATCAAGGGTACGTTGTTAAATAACAACTCATTATTCTCATTGATATTGAATTCACGCGTAGGGAATTCAATGGTTTGATCAATTAGATCGACGTAATTTTTCATTCAGTCAGATGAATTGTACTCAAGCGAACTTGAGTTTGTGGAAAAACGTGCAAAACTGCAATAAAAGTATGTACTTTGCAAACGAATTACAGATTAAGTTATTATGCCCAAAATACATTTTATCGCAATCGGCGGCGCTGCCATGCACAATTTAGCATTAGCATTGAAATCAAAAGGCTACGAAATCAGTGGCTCCGACGATGAGATTTATGAGCCTTCCAAAAGCTTATTAGCCCAACACGGCATCCTGCCTGAGGAATTTGGTTGGTTTCCAGAAAAAATAACGACAGATCTAGAAGCGGTTATCGTAGGCATGCATGCCCGACCGGATAACCCGGAATTATTGAAAGCCCAGGAATTAGGTATTCCCGTTGAATCCTACCCATCCTTCTTATATAAGCAAAGCATCCACAAACAACGCATCGTCATCGCGGGAAGTCATGGCAAAACAAGTATTACCTCAATGGTCTTACACGTATTAAAGACTTTAGGCAGAAAATTTGACTATTTAGTGGGTGCCCGCATCGAAGGCTTCGAATTGATGGCTTCTCTTTCCGATGCTCCGATCATCATTATAGAAGGGGATGAATACCTTGCATCACCCATTGATCGAAGAGCAAAATTTTTATTATACCAACCTCACATATGCCTTATTTCAGGCATTGCTTGGGATCACATTAATGTCTATCCGACCTTTGAATCCTATACAGATTCCTTTAAAACACTCATTGCAGGTTTACCTAAAGCGGGTAGTTTGTTCTTCGACCAAACGGATTCGGTATTGAACGATTTAACGGCTGAATGCCCAGAACATTGTGATAAAACGGGTTATGAAGCCCATCCAGCCAAAATAGAAAATGGCCAAACCATCCTGAAAGGTGAAGATGGGAAGGCATATCCTATACAGGTTTTTGGAGAGCATACCTTGAAAAACCTAAATGGAGCACGTTTAATATGTGAGCAAATTGGGGTATCCCCAACGGAGTTTTACGAGGCAATTGCTACATTCAAAGGAGCGGCGAAGCGTCTAGAATTAGTTGCTTCATCGGAATCGAGTTTGTTATACAAGGATTTTGCACACGCGCCTTCTAAAGTAAACGCAACGACGCAGGCCTTGAAAAATCAGTTCCCCAATCGTAAACTTATCGCGTGTTTGGAACTTCACACATTTAGTAGCCTCAACCCTGCCTTCTTACCTGAATACGAGGGGACTTTGAATTTAGCGGATGAGGCGATTGTCTACCTCAGCGAACATGCCCGTGAAATTAAACGCATGGATCGAATCGAAGAATCTGTGGTGCAGACCTATTTCAAGCATCCAAACTTAACGGTCATCCGAGATGCCGAAACATTGAAGCATGCGCTATTGGCCCAAACTTGGTCAAATGCCAATCTCTTGATGATGTCATCAGGAACATTTGATAGTTTGGACCTTCCTTCTTTAGGAAAAGAAATGGGCTTGTTAAGCGTTTAATAAGGCGTCAAGTTCCGTTTTGAAACCTGTCAAAAGCAATTCCTTCATGCTAATCTTACGCTTTTGCGTATTGATTTTGCTGATGATTGGCTTTTCATCCATTTGACGATCATTTTCAGCTTGGGCGATGAAATCTTCCAGCTCACCTCGCTCCTTCTTGGTCATGTAATCCATTTGATTAATCATGATTTTCAATTGCTCGATGCGTGGTTTTTCATTCAACGCGGGATGGCGATAGGAAATCACCCGCAATAAATAATTCATTTCAAAAATCTTATCGCAGACATTCCGGAAGCGCTCGGCCATTTGGCGGTCTACCGACTTGATTTGTGCGGTAATTTCCTTCCACTTAACTAGGTATGCTTTCGCCAAATCAGCAGTAGCAACCATATTCGGTTGGTCGTGCAATTTCAATTCCAACTCACCCGTCATGGTTGTCAATTCTTGAATACGTGGATCAACACGCGGCTTGTATTCAATACCCTTGACACGGTTATATTTCTCAAAGAACATGTCGTTCGCCTTCTTGAAATTCTTCCATAACATGGATTGTTTCTTAGGAGGCAAACCGATAACGTTCTTCCACTCTTTTTGCAATTCCTTTACTTTGATGATCGAATCATCTAAATCTTCCGCTTTACGTAATTGGTGAACCGAATCAATATAGCCTTGCAACAACGCAATTTTCTCATCAATCTGACGGTTTTTCTCTTCGAAATAAACCCGACGACGTAAGAAGAAGTGGTCCATTACTTCTTGAAAACTATCACTTAGGCTATCTTGATATTTTTTATCGACTGGACCTGTTTTAACCCATTTCGCTTTTAACTCCATCAAGTCTTCTGTCGCCTGCAAAACATCCTCTTGTTCCGCAAGTGTTTTGGCATCCTCGATTAAAGCGCGTTTAATTTCTAAATTTTTGATTTGATTGTTCTGAATCAAATCGCGTAAAAATATTTCCAGGGAATCCAACTGCTTAAACAGCGGCTCAAAATCCCCTAATCCATCAAATTCAGCCAAGTAGGCTTTCATTTGAACCACTTTGGTTAAATAGGATCCTTTGTTTTGAACATCGTTGATTTCGGACGCTAATTGAATCACTTTGGTTTTGGCTAATTCGAATCGATTTACGAAATAGTCTAAAGCTTCTTGTTCGGTGCTACGAACAAAACCAATTTCACGTTGTGGGAAAGATAAATAGGCGTTGATGTACACTTTGCCATCTTGGCAAAATCCGTACTCATTTTTTACGAGGTGGTTCATATAGGGTTCAAATAAAGAGTTTCGAGCAAACGCGCTAACTCAAGGTCTTAACATAGGATTTATTCAAATAAAATCCTGACACAATTTATCTAATTTTTCATGAATAATTAAAGATTTCCGCTACTGAAATTCAATTTTTTACACAAATTTCACATTCTTTGCAGGTTCTTTTCAAATTTTAAGCAAATAACATGAGTAACGAGACAATTATCTTTTCAATGGAACGGGTTTCCAAAGTCATCCCACCACAGAAAACGATCATTAAAAACATATATCTTTCTTTTTTCTACGGTGCTAAAATTGGTGTTTTAGGTCTAAATGGCTCCGGTAAGTCAACTTTACTCCGCATCATTGCTGGTCTAGACAAATCCTTCACTGGAGATGTTGTTTGGTCACCAGGTTATAGCGTGGGATTGCTGGAACAAGAACCGCAATTGGACCCCAACAAAACCGTTTTGGAAGTCGTTGAAGAAGCAGTTGTTGAGATCAAAAACCTCTTGAAAGAGTTTGATGAAATCAACGAAGCATTTGCAGATCCAGATGCGGATTTCGATAAATTATTATCACGGCAAGGCGAGGTCCAAGAAAAATTAGACCATTTTAATGCCTGGGAACTAGATACACGTTTGGAAAAAGCTATGGATGCCTTGCGTTGTCCGGATTCTGATGCCCTTGTTAGCACGCTCTCAGGGGGTGAAAAACGCCGGGTAGCGCTTTGCCGCTTGTTGTTACAAGAACCAGATGTGTTATTACTAGATGAGCCGACCAACCACTTGGATGCCGAATCGGTCGATTGGTTAGAACAACATTTACGTCAATACAAAGGAACGGTTATTGCCGTAACCCACGATCGTTATTTCTTGGATAACGTCGCTGGTTGGATTTTAGAATTAGATCGTGGCGAAGGGATTCCTTGGAAAGGCAATTACTCCTCATGGTTAGAGCAAAAGCAGAATCGTTTAGCACAGGAGGAAAAAACCGAATCGCGGCGCCAAAAGACCCTGCAACGCGAGTTGGAGTGGGTCCGTATGGCCCCCAAAGCGCGTCAAGCCAAATCCAAAGCTCGTATTGGCGCTTACGAAAAATTATTATCCGAAGAAAATCGCCAGAAAGAAGACAAACTAGAATTATTCATTCCAGCGGGTCCTCGCTTGGGAAATAAAGTCATTGAAGTACAAGGCGTTTCCAAATCTTTTGGCGACAAATTATTGTATGAAAATGTAAGTTTTACATTGCCTCCGGCAGGTATCGTGGGCATCATTGGGCCAAACGGCGCAGGAAAAACAACGATGTTCAAATTAATTACAGGTCAATTACAACCGGATTCGGGAAGCTTCGAAGTGGGTGAAACGGTGAAATTGGCCTATGTCGACCAGGAGCACAATCAACTAATAGCAGAGAAATCTGTTTACGAAACGATTGCTGAAGGGAACGATTGGATTATGTTAGGAGGTAAGCAGTCGAATGCGCGCGCTTATGTAAGCAAGTTCAATTTTAACGGAGCAGATCAAGAGAAGAAAATCGGCAATTTGTCGGGCGGGGAACGCAACCGTGTTCATTTGGCGATGATGTTAAAGGAAGGAGCAAACGTGTTATTGCTCGATGAGCCAACCAACGATTTGGATGTAAATACGCTACGTGCACTGGAAGAAGGTTTAGAAAACTTTGCAGGTTGTGCGGTGGTCATCTCCCACGATAGATGGTTCTTAGATCGCATTGCAACCCATATTTTAGCGTTTGAAGGGGATTCTCAAGTGACTTATTTTGAAGGCAATTACTCGGAATATGAAGAAGCGCGTAAGAAACGCTTAGGTGACGCGGCTCCTAAACGTATTCGTTACAAGAAATTACAGTAAATGAAAGGATTGATTACCATCATCTTATTGGCCCTTTCGAACCTTTTTATGACCATTGCTTGGTACGGGCATTTGCAATGGAAAGAGACGTCTTGGCTGAAACATGCTGGTATTTGGAGTATTATTTTCTTCAGTTGGGGCCTAGCATTCTTTGAATATGTATTGCAAGTTCCAGCAAACAAATTGGGATTTAAAGCGAACGGTGGACCGTTCTCTTTCTTCGAGCTGAAAACGATTCAAGAGGCATTATCACTGATAGTGTTCACACTTTTTCTTATTTTCGTAGTCAAGTCCGAAAAATTAGCTTGGAATCACTTCGTAGGCTTTGGATTAATCATCCTGGCAGTCATCGTGATTTTTAAAAAATGGTAATATGAATTCGAGAGAAAAGATTCAAGCAGTCATTGACGAGATGGGCAAAGTGGTTGTTGGGCAGGAACGCCTGATCAACCGATTGTTAGTAGGCCTATTTACCGGCGGTCACGTACTCCTCGAAGGGGTTCCGGGCCTTGCAAAGACCTTGACCATCAACACGCTTGCTAAAATTTTGGATTTACATTTCCAACGTATACAGTTTACGCCGGATTTGCTTCCTTCCGACCTGGTTGGGACGATGATTTACAATCCCTTGAAAAACGAATTTGAAGTTAAAAAAGGGCCAATTTTTGCGCAAATCATTTTGGCAGATGAGATTAACCGGGCACCAGCAAAGGTACAATCAGCATTGCTTGAAGCGATGGCAGAAAAGCAGGTGACCATCGGCGAAACGACATACCCCTTGGATAAACCCTTTTTGGTTTTAGCGACTCAAAATCCAGTCGAGCAAGAAGGCACTTTCCCCTTGCCTGAAGCACAGGTGGATCGCTTCATGATGAAGGTGTTCTTGAATTATTTAGACAAGGAACAGGAGTTAGAAGTGATGCGTAAAATGTCCAATATGGACTTTAAATATGAGCCAAAATCCATATTAAGCTTGCAGGATATTCAAGCCATACGCAAGGAAATCAATGAAATTACGATATCCGAAACGCTTGAACGTTACATCATTGAATTGATTTTCGCAACGCGTAATCCGGCCGATTATGGTTTGACGAAAGAGGCAGATTACATTCAATTTGGTGCCTCACCGCGTGCAAGTATTCAATTAAATTTAGCGGCCAAAGTAATGGCTTACCTAGCTGGACGTGATTACGTTTTGCCCGAAGACATCAAGGAAATGACACCAGATGTCTTAAATCATCGGATTATTTTAACCTATGAGGCAGAGGCTGATAACATCACGAGTTTGCAAATCATCCAAACTATTTTAAGTTCTGTGGCGATTAATCGCTAATCTATAGAGTAAAATAGGGGCTAATTCTGCTTTTAAGGTCAAATTATGACCTTATGAAACTTCGTTTTGCGCTGATCATCAGCAGTTTTTTACTTTTCAGTTTCTCCGCTACGGAACCTCTACGTGTATTTTTGATTGGGGATTCCACCATGGCTGATAAAATTCCCGCGGATTTTCCCGAAACCGGCTGGGGCATGCCCTTCGCTAAATTTTTCAACGAGGCCGTTGAAGTGCAAAACCACGCCTACAACGGAAGAAGCACCAAAAGTTTCCGTCGGGAAGGTCGCTGGGCTAAAGTACAGGCCCAATTAAAAAAAGGCGATTATGTGTTCATTCAGTTTGGCCATAACGATGCCAAAGCAAGTGATACATCTCGATTCGCCCCTGCGCAAACCGATTTTCGTACGAACCTAATTCGCTATGTAAAGGAGACTAGGGCAGCAGGTGCCACACCCATTTTATTAACGCCTACACAACGACGAAAATTTGATTCAACGGGTGTTTTTGTGGATCAGCATGCCGACTACCCTTCCGTTGTCCGTGAAGTTGCCGCGCAAGAAAAAGTGATGTTGA
>CANGCD010000089.1 GCA_947452215.1 Cytophagaceae bacterium
AAAATATTGAATTGTGTAATTTCGCAATTGGTTGTATCATTAGCCAATAAAATCAAATTTCCACCCGCCTTAACCCATGCCTCAATCTCATCTGCTGCTTTAGCATTCATGTAATTGGGTTTCGCCGTTTCTTTGGGCGAATCGGGATCTACGATGATATAAACCGATGCATTTTTTAAGTTTTCGCGCGTAGGCGAAACACCTAAAGTGTCAAGTGAAGCGCCTAATTGCTCAAACTGAATGCCCCATAAATGGAAGCCTGAATCTTTACGATCCTCCCAAGTATAGTGGAAGCGCTGGCCATTTTTTGTCTCATGATTAAAGAAATAATCTAACACCACTTTTTTGCCTCTGCCTATGGGTAACTCTTTGGCAATCTCCATTTCCAAGGATGCTAAAATAAAGGGTCCTACGCCTTTTAAATCATCCTGTTTTAACGGCTCGCTCAAATAATATTCATAGGATCCGTCGCGATAAGGAGTTCCCCCTAATCCACCTACACTCACCGTTTTCTCTAAATGTATATATCCAGATGCGTCTGTCGTGATGAAATTTTTTAGGGCTCCCGCATAGGCTTTTTCGGCTGCTTTTAAATAAGACGCGGGCAAATATCCTTTACGCGCACCTTTAGCAAAGGCATAAATGAACATGTTTGAAGCGGATGCCTCTAAATAATTCCCCTTCCGACCAGGGAAGTTCGGTACTTGATACCAGAGGCCGGATGTTGGGTCTTGAATCTTAAGCAATGCGGCCGAAAGGTCTTGAAGCTGCTGAATCAAAATCTTACGACTAGGGTGATTGGTAGGCATGTAATCCAAAACATCAACTAGAGCCATTTCATACCAGCCCATCGAACGACCCCAGAAATTAGGCGAATGCCCTGTTTTTTTATCTGCCCAAGGTTGTACTCGTGCTTGGTCGTAGGCATGAATTAATAGCCCTGTTTTCGTGTCGATTGAACCTTTATACATCAGTTCAAATTGCTTGACGATATCGCCCCAATTATCTTCTCCGGTCAAAGTGCCATATTCTGCATAAAATGGTTCAAGCATGTATAAACCGTCTAACCACATTTGGTTTGGGTAACGTTGCTTATGCCAAAATCCGCCATCTTTATCGCGCGGTTGGGCAGCGATTTGAGAACGCAATTTGTCAGCCGCCTTTTTATAACGAATATCCCCCAATTCTTGATATAAATACAATAACATGCGACCTGTGGTGATGTTATCCGAATTAAACTCATTGAAATGATAGGTGCGGATATTCCCTTGTTCATCCACAAAGCTGTCGATGTTCTTCTTGATGTAATTGAAGTACTTGGCATCCCCCGTTCGCTGGTACATTTTTTCCAAGGCTTTTAACAATAGGCCTTGTTCATAATCCCATCCTGCAGGCTTTCCCGCTTTAACGGCAATGGAATCTGCATGTGTGTGCATGATGCTGGCCGACATTCTTTCCGAATAGTTTTGGCCTTTCAAAACAAATCCCCCTACGAGTAGGAGGATAAAGAAAATTGATTTTTTCATGTTATCGTAATGATGTAATTTCTGCAAAATCCATGTCGGTATAATCCTTATTTTCTCCAGCCATGCCCCAAATAAAGGAATAGTTTTTTGTTCCTGCACCACTATGAATCGACCATGGAGGGGATATGATTGCTTGGTGATTGTGTACCCAAATGTGTTTCGTTTCGTGGGTTTCGCCCATTAAATGCAAGACAGCATGTTCAGGAGCCACATCGAAATACAAGTAGGCTTCCATTCTGCGATCATGTACGTGAGCTGGCATGGTATTCCAAACAGAGCCCGGTTCTAAGATTGTTAGACCCATCACCAATTGACAGGATTGAATTCCTTCGTTATGAATGTATTTATAAATGGTTCGATGATTGGACGTTTCTAAACTTCCCAATACAACGGTCTGAACTTGTTCTTTGTCGAGTTTAGCACATGGGAAAACGGCATGCGCGGGTGCCGACAAGATGTAAAATTGGGCAGGATTTTCGCTAGATGCTGAACGGAAACTAACTTCTTTGGTTCCACGGCCTACATAAACAGCTCCTAATTTATCAATAGTAAAATCTACGCCATCTGCGGAAACAGTCCCTTTTCCTCCTACATTGATCACCCCTAATTCGCGACGTTCTAAAAAGAATTCAGCGCGTAATTTTTCAGGATTAGGTAAATGCAAGGTATTGATAACAGGCATCGCCCCACCTATGATCATACGATCGTAAATGGTATAGGTTAAATTGATATGATCCGCTGAAAATATGCGTTCAATTAAGAAATTATCTCTGATTTCTTGATTCGTAAAAGTAGAGACTTCCTTACGGCTCGCCTCAAATCGATAGTCCATTCGTTATGTTTTTTGTTTGAAAGCGCCATTGCGCCTATTTCTACTGTATATTTACACGTTTTATGTCCAAAGAGTTCCCAAATAGCCTCGCACATTTCTTGCTTTCCATCGGTTTTCAATCGATTGGGGAAGCTTTGTGGCTTCACGATGATTCAAAGGTACGCGTAAAAGCGATGCCAGGTGAAAGTCAAGAAGGAGATATTTGTATTTGGGAGGATCATTGGATGACAAGTCAGTTGACCATTGAAAAACAACTCATTGCTCGCGTGAAGCCTTTGCGTTCCGTTTTTGCACGTGATACGCGGATAGTTCCTATCGACGCGACAGTGGCTCGCGATTTTTTGGACAAAGAACACGTGAAGGGTTTTTTGAAAGGTTCACGTTATTTGGGGTGTATTGTTCCGCCGCACCGCGTTTTTCGAGGGATTCCAAGTTCCTATGTGTTTGAAGGGAGTCCTTTATTAGCTGTTGCTGTTTTTGGTAAAACCATAAATATGAAAGAGCCTGGATTGGCGGGATGTTTATCTGGTGAACTCATTGAAATTGCCACTTTGTCGAGCATACGCCTGGTAGGTGGATTAACTAAATTTCTACAAGCGTATAAAGACCTTAATCCGGAATTACATAATGTCATGACTTATGTCGATAAGGAATGGAATACAGGAATGGGTTTTATGGCCGTAGGATTTGAAAAAGTAGGGGACACAGAACCCATTCGATTTGGAACCACGCGAATGAATAAGGGTAATTTAAAGTTGCGCTATGTCTATGAAAAATAAGGTCTTGGTACTTTTGGGGCCTACGGCAAGTGGAAAGACGGCTTTGGCAGTTGGCCTTGCGAAGTTACTTGATGGGGAGATCGTATCGGCAGATTCAAGGCAGATTTATCGTGGGATGGATATCGGGACGGGCAAAGATTTAATTGAATATGGAGTAGTTCCTTATCACTTGATTGATCAGCACGATATTGGAGATATCTATTCGGTTGCTCATTTTCAAAAAGAGGCGATCGATTCGATTCAGGATATCATATCTCGAGGTAAGTTTCCCATTGTATGTGGGGGCACGGGTTTGTATTTGGAATCTTTAATTCAGCAGTATCAATTTTCACGAGTTCCTGATTTTCTCGAAGAGCCCTTGACCTATGAATTTGATTTTCAAGTTTTTGGTTTGAATCCTACACTAGAAATACGGCGGAAACGAATTTCAATTCGTTTAAAACAACGCCTAGCGGCAGGATTGCTTGATGAAGTACGAGGTTTACTGGCTCAAGGCGTTTCTGCTGAGTCCTTAACTTGGATGGGTTTGGAATACAAATGGACATTGAATTATTTAGCAGGTGATATAGCTCGTGAGCGTTTCGAGCAGGGTTTGGAGGTGGCCATTCATCAGTTTGCGAAACGTCAAATGACCTTTTTTCGGAAGATAGAAAAAGGAGGCGTAGCGATTACTTGGATTCCCGATGCCCTTGATTTTCAGGGGAAAAGCGATTTTGTGCTAAAAAATCTCTAATTTTTTTGAAGGCATATTTGTAAAATGTCCAAAAAGCACTTACTTTTGCAATCTCATTACGAGACAGAGAGTTGGCAGAGTGGTCGATTGCGGCAGTCTTGAAAACTGTTGACTGTTACAGGTCCGGGGGTTCGAATCCCTCACTCTCTACGGAAAGCGAAACGCAAGTTTCGCTTTTTTTGTTTCTAGCAATTTTGGCTAAATTCGAATATGAAATTATACTTGGTACCTACACCCATCGGCAATTTAGAAGACATCACCCTGCGTGCGATTCGTGTTTTGGGCGAAGTAGATGCCATATTAGCTGAAGATACTCGGACATCGGGTTCCTTATTAAAGCACCTTAATATCTCCAAACCGCTTTATGCCCACCACGCGCACAATGAACATGCCGGGGTTGCGGGTATTGTTAAATTATTAAAAGAAGGTAAATCGTTAGCCTTAATATCGGATGCCGGTACTCCGGGTATTTCAGATCCTGGTTTTCTGTTGGTCAAAGCATGTGTGGAACAAGGAATCGAAGTAGAAACCTTACCAGGTGCTACGGCAGTTATTCCAGCTTTAGTTAATTCAGGTTTTCCGATTGACCGATTTGTTTTCGAGGGCTTTTTGCCACATAAAAAAGGCCGACAAACCCGCTGGAAAGCCATAGCTGAAGAAGAGCGTACAACGGTTTTATATGAATCGCCACATCGATTAGTGAAAGCATTAGAACAAATCGTTGAGTTTGTGGGTGCTACTCGTTCCATCATGGTGGCACGTGAGTTGAGTAAAATGCACGAACAAATGGTGCGTGGGACAGCTGAAGAAGTTTTAGCTTATTTTACAGCTCATCCAGATAAGGTTCGTGGTGAAATTGTCATTGTCATCGCAGGTAAATAATATGAGAAAAATCATTTTGTTTCTTTTGATTTCGTTTGGTCTTCAAGCGCAATTAAGCCCACAAGCTCAAGTATCCCTCATTACGATTGCACCCGGCAAGGATTTGTATTCTGTATTTGGACATTCGTCTATTTGGATTCAAGATCCTGCGAATGGGGTAGATCGGGTATATAGTTATGGGACATTCGATTTTGACACAGAATATTTTTATTGGAAATTCTTAAAGGGTACTTTGCCTTATAGCATATCGGTTAATTCCATGCCAACCATATTAGATTATTATGGCCAAGTGGAACATCGGACAGTCAATATGCAAGTGTTGCATTTGAGCCAGGCTGAGAAGAATAGCATGTTTAATGCTTTGGAGACCAATCTCTTGCCTGAAAATAGGGAATATTCGTACAAGTTTTTTTATGATAATTGTGCTACTCGCATTCGGGATAAAGTAGAAGCGATTACAGGAAAAGCCTATGCCTGGGATTCTTATAAGCATATTCAAGGTAAATCGTATCGAGATTGGATGAATGTGTATTTGAATGCGAATTCTTGGGAAGCCCTTGGGATGAATTTGGCTTTAGGTGTTCCGGCCAACGTGATTGCTACTTCTTCGCAATCCTGCTATTTACCGGATAACTTCTTTGCGGCAACAAAATTAGCGGTTCGCGCTGGTAAACCGATTGCCGATGAACCTCTTGCTCTTTATCAATCTACAGAGAAAGTAGAAGTTGGTTTCGATTGGTTTGGACCATTCACATGGCTAAGTTTATTGAGCTTCATTACCCTTTTTGTTTCGTTAAAATCTTCACGAGGTACGTACGTTTTTGATGTCATTTTGTTTTCGACTTATGGCCTATTGAGCTTGTTTTTATTCTTTTTAGCTGTTGGCACCGACCACATCGTAATGGGATGGAATCCGGCATCTCTGGTTTTATTTCCACTGCAATTCCCTTTGGTTTTTTGGTTTGCGAAGAATCCAGCTTGGAAGCGATATAATCAAGTGATGGCTATATTAGCTTGCATAGGTTTTATCTGGTGCATGACGGAATCATGGACCTTGGTTTTTCCGTTAATGCCAATTCTTATTCGGACGCTTGCCCTGGCATTAAGATCAAAACCTGTGATTAACGGATAGTACCTTCATCGGTATTCATTACCTTTGTTTTTCACTTCATCAATATATGCTTAAAAAGATCTTCATTTGTTTGTTGGTCAGTACATCTCTTGCTGCTCAATCGGTGTTTTCGCCAGCCGAAAAGCCTGTGGAATATCATCCCATGCACATGGATGAGCCAATAACCGCAGATGGCCATCTCGATGAAGGGATATGGAAAAAAGCATCGGTTACCTATCTGGACTACCAAGTAGAACCCTTTCAAGGAAATAAAGCGAGTTTCAAGACAGAAGTTCGCGTTGTTTATAATCACAAATACCTGTACGTTGGGGCAATTTTGCATGATACCATTGGAAGGAATAAGTTCCGGGCTCCCAATCTAAAACGTGACTATGAGTTCGTTGAAAATGATTTATTTGGGATAGCCATTGATGGATTTCAAGATAAGCGGAATGCTATCGTTTTGCAGTCGAATGCCTATGGGGCACAACGGGATTTGTTGTCGTTTGACGACCGACAGTTTGACATTAACTGGGATGGACTTTATCGCGTTCGTACGCATCGAAGTGATACAGCATGGGTAGCCGAATTTGCGATTCCATGGCAAACGCTACGTTATCCCAAAACCCAAAAGGATCAAGAACAGAATTGGGGCGTTAATTTCTTTCGTGTTCGTCGGTCGAGTAATGAAATGACTGTTTGGTCGCCACATCCTCGCTCCATGAGTCCTTTGCGTATGGATTATGCAGGGAAATTGATGGGTATCGTGCCGCCACCGCCCACGTCAACGAATATTCGGTTTATTCCTTATTTACTGACTGATACACATAAAGATAATGATGGTTCTGGGAGTCAATGGAAATTAGGTGGCGAGGTGAAATGGGCGATAAGTCCTACCTCAATCATGGATTTTACCTTTAATACAGATTTTGCGCAAGCGGATGTTGACCGTCAAGTGAATAATATTTCAAGATTTTCGGTGTTTTTTCCGGAACGCCGACAATTCTTTCTTGAAAATGCATCTTTATTTTCAGCCGGTCTGACGCCCTTTGATGTCGTTATCGGCGGATCGATGATCATTCAACCATTTTTTAGTCGGACGATAGGCTTGGATGCCAATGCGCAGGCAATTCCGATTATCGCGGGTTCACGATTTGTCTATCGTTCTGATAAAAGGAATATCGGAGCCATGTTGATGCGACAAGGGGAAGGAGATGGTGATCCCTACACGAATTTTGGGGTTGCGCGTTATTCTGAAAATTTGGGTAAAAATAGTCGCATTGGCGGTGTTATGACAACTAAATTGTCTCCATCGAACCAACAAACCACTAGTTCCGTGGATGGTTTTGTTCGTTTTAATGATGTCTTGTCATTTAGTGGGATGCTTTCCACGACGCAAGAATCTAAAACGGGTCAAACGGGCTTGGCAGAATATGCCCAGTTTCTATATAAGGGAAATGTGACAACGGCTTATTACACCCACACCGTTGTAACGGATCAATATAAACCTGCCATGGGTTTTGTTTCGCGAAGTAATATCATGTCGAATTCGCAAGGTTTTGAATTTAACGTTCGGAAAAGTTGGATGCCATCGCTGATTCGTTTTTGGTCGCCAGGCATTTATACTGAATTTTATCATAGTTTGAAAACAGGTAATTTGGTTGAACAACGCATAATGGGTAGTCCATTATGGATTGGCTTGCAAAATGGAGGTGCTATAGGAATATGGGCTGAAGCCGCTGTTCAACGCTTGGAGGAAAATTTCACTCCCGTGGGTATTTCTATTTTACCTGGGAACTACAATTATGTCCGAAAGGGGATTTCATTAACGAGCGATCCAAGTACGAAATATTCAGCTTCATCCGAATATGGCTGGGGTGGTTATTACAACGGTACTTTGCAAACGGTGAATTCGAAGGTACGTCTTGCGCCGATTCCACATATCAACTTGGGTTTAACTTGGAATTGGAGCAAATTTGAGAATGTAGGTATTGCCCGTGAAAATAAAGAAGTAAATTTAATCATGGTTGAAACGCGTTTGGCCATCAATCCTCGATTCCAATTGATTGGGTTTTATCAAAAGAATACGACCGATGATTTAAATGCTTTGAATTTGCGTTTCGCTTGGGAGTATCAGCCTTTGTCTTATGTATATTTGGTGTTTAATCAAATGAATTATACAGGTGCTGATTTGATTAAACAGCATGAACAAACATTTTTGACTAAATTGTCATTTCTAAAACAGTTTTAACATGGAAATCGAATTACGCAGTGACACGTTTACTTTACCTACACCTGGAATGCGTGAAGCAATGTTTCAAGCGCCGCTCGGGGATGACGTTTTTGGTGAAGATCCTACCGTAAATGCCTTGGAATCAAAAGTGGCGAAGATGTTTGGGATGGAAGCGGCATTATTTTGTGTTTCAGGTACTCAGAGTAATCAAATTGCTATATCGGTTCATGTCAGCAAAGGTCAAGAAGTGATTTGTGATGAATTGTCACACATCTATTTATATGAGGGTGGAGGTATCATGGCGAATGCTGGGGCCTCAGTAAAATTATTGAAAGGTGATTTAGGCCGGTTAACTGTTTCTCAAATTGCGGGTTCGATTTCTCCGGATGATATACATGCCTGTGAAAGTCGCCTAGTTAGTTTAGAAAATACAGTTAATAAAGGAGGAGGAAGTGTTTATCGTTCCGAAGACTTACAGGAGATTTCTGATTTTTGTCGGAAAGTTAACATCCCTTTACATCTTGATGGTGCGCGTATCTTCAATGCGATGTCAGTAACGGGCCAATCGCCTCAACAGTTTGGTACGTGGTTTGATTCCATCTCCATTTGTTTATCCAAAGGATTAGGAGCCCCGATTGGCTCTGTTTTAATTGGTTCAAAAGAGTTCATTAAAAAAGCGAGACGCGTTCGAAAGCGCCTAGGAGGAGGTTGGCGTCAAGCAGGATTATTGGCTGCCGCCGGAATTTATGCCCTAGACTACCAAGTTGAACGTTTGAAAGAAGATCATGCGCGCGCAGCCGCTATAGCGAAGATTTGTGCCAATTTACCTTGGGTGGATAGCATTTTACCTGTTGTGACGAATATTGTGATTGTCCGATTAAAAGAGGGAATTCAAGCCAATGAGCAGGTGGCAGCATTAAAGGCAAAAGGAATTCGTTGTGCGCCTTTCGGTCCGCAATACATCCGATTTGTGACGCATTTGAATTTTGACGACACGGCATTAGCTGCCTTGGAATCCCAAATCAATCAGTAAATTAGACCAGCGACCGTCTTTGTAAGGAAATGATCTTCCATGCAAAGAAAAGCCTTTAAAATGTTTTTGCTTCCGGGTTTTGAAGCAGAATACAAAAAAAGACACGATGAAATTTGGCCTGATTTGGCTGAACTCCTGAAATCTGTAGGTATTCAGCATTATTCTATTTTTCTTGATGAAAAGACACTGACGCTTTTTGCCTACCTAGAAGCACCCGATTTAACTTTGTTGGACTCACTTCCCGCTAATCCAGTCATGCAAAAATGGTGGAAATACATGCGAGATATCATGTTGACAAACCCGGATAATTCTCCCGTAGCCATAGACATTCCATCCGTTTTTTACTTTGAATAAGATGTACAAGAATCTTCTTTATATCCTTTTGTTGCCTTTGAGTGTGGCTATTGCCAAACCGAATAAAATGGAGGTCTTGCAAAAGATGCATTTGGCAAATCAGTATTTCCAACAAAAATGGCCGGATGTGGGTCAGGTTATCGTGAGTCCCGACAGGACACGTCCATCCAATATTTGGACAAGGGCTGTCTATTATGAAGGATTGATGGAATTGTACAAATTGGATCCCAAAGCCAGTGATTTGAAATACATGGTTGATTGGGGAAATTTCCATCAATGGGGATTGCGGAATGGGGTGAAAACGCGGAATGCGGATGATCAAGCTTGTGGTCAGGTGTATATGGATTTGTTTCTGATGCAAAAGGATTCAGCTCGCATCAAACCAATCAAAGCCAATATCGATAACATGGTCATGACGGAAAAATCAGATGATTGGTCTTGGATTGATTGTTTGCAAATGAGTATGCCCGTTTATACCCGTTTAGGTGTTATTTATAAGGATTCTCGCTATTTCCAAAAGATGTATGACTTGTATGCGTTTACAAAATACAAGCATGGTGGAAACGGTTTATATAATCCTGCTGAGAAATTGTGGTGGCGTGATAAAGACTTTGTTCCCCCGTATAAAGAACCTAACGGAGCGAATTGTTATTGGTCTCGTGGAAGTGCGTGGGTATATGCGGCATTGGTGCGGACCTTGGATTTATTGCCGGCGAACGACCCCCATCGGGCAGAGTATATGGCTGATTTTATTACCTTGTCGGAGGCTTTAATTCCACTCCAACGGACGGACGGGTTTTGGAATGTGAGTTTGAAAGATCCTTCAAATTACGGTGGGCCTGAATTGACAGGTACCTCTTTATTTGTTTATGGGATGGCTTGGGGCGTTCGAAAAGGAATTCTGTCAGCTAATAAATACAATCCAATAATACATCAGGCATGGAAAGGAATGTCAACTTGCGTTCATCCCAATGGCTTTTTAGGTTTTGTTCAGGGAACTGGGAAGGAGCCGAAAGATTCCCAACCGGTGACTTTTGATCATGTGCCTAATTTTGAGGATTTTGGCTTGGGATGTTTTCTTTTAGCGGGGTCTGAATTAATTCGAGCGAAGTAGCATTTTTTTACTGTCGTA
>CANGCD010000090.1 GCA_947452215.1 Cytophagaceae bacterium
GAAATCCTCCGCTAGTTCATTTGAATTAAATAGCCATTCTTGGTTTTTGGGTCCTCCAGATGTTTTACCTACTTGTCTTTTGTTGAATCCTTCTAAAATAATACGACCACCTGGTTTTAGCCACTTAATACAACGCTGATGAAATATTTTTCTTAAGTCCGAAGGAAGATGAAAATAGGTTAAAGCAATCACATCAAATGATTCCAAGGGGTAATTGATTTTGAAAGCATCTAAACATTTGAAATGGATTTGTACTTGTTCGTCTCGCGCTAATTTTATCGCTTTTGCCTCCCCTTGTTCGCTTAAATCAAATCCGTGGGCCTCCCAGCCTAATTTGGCTGCGAAAACTAAGTCGCGACCTTCTCCTGCAGCGGGTACAAGTATACGCCCTTGAGGTAATTTGCTTAAGTGTTCGAATAGAAAATCATTTGGATTGATTCCATATTGGTAGGTTGAATTTCGGTATCGATCGTCCCATGTTGCTTTCATTCTGAAAATTAGGTAGTTTGGTGAAAAATATAATTTATGAAAAAATCTATCTTTGTTTTCTTATTAGTTACGCTTGTTGGTTTTAAAACTCAGGCACAAAATCCTGTTCATAAGGTTGTCGTACAACTAAATACCTCGGATACTTTAGTTTGGCATGGTGTATTAAAAAACATCTCCAATTTACAAACAGCTTTAGGGGCAAATACGCAAATTGAATTGGTTGCACATGGCGCAGGGATAGCTATTTTAGTAGATAATAAAACGACTCAAAAAGCAAAAATTACGGAATTAGCTGCTTCTGGAGTCCTTTTTAAGGCCTGTGAAAATACGATCCGGGAACGAAAGATTGATCGTGCAACGATTCTGCCACAAGCTGGTACCGTTCCGTCGGGTGTTGCCGAAGTTGTCATCAAACAAGAAGCCGGTTGGGCTTATTTAAAATATTAAAAGAAGGCCGCTACGTTTAGCGGCCTTCTTTTTTTACATTTTTCCTGGTAATATCTGATTCCAATATAAATAGGGTAGGAGGTATTTCTTCATTTGATACATTGACCATCTTTCTTTTGATTGGTCAAAAGGAAAGGTCTCCACCGGAGTATTGTTGTAGTCAAATTCAGCCAAAACAAGTTTATTATATCCTGTTATAATTGGACATGAAGAATACCCATTGTAGAATGCATTCATTTCTTCCCCTTTCATCATGGCGATTAGATTGTGGACCAAAACGGGTGCTTGTTTTCGAATAGCTGCGCCTGTTCGTGAAGCGGGCAGATTAGCCGCGTCTCCACATCCGAAAATATTCTTATACTTATTGTGTTGTAATGTATGCTTTTCTACATCTAACCATCCTGTTACATTCGCTAAAGGACTATTCTCGATGAAATCAGGTGCTGATTGCGGAGGTGTTACATGAAGCATGTCAAATTCCACCCAATATTCAAGATCTTTGTTAGCCTCTCCAATACCAATGAATTTTGCTTTTTTATTTGGGCCATCAATCTCTATTAATTTGACGAAAAATTGAGTATCAATACCATAATGTGCAATGACTTTCTTAAGTGTATTTTCATATTTTTCTACACCAAAAACTCGAGTTCCGCCGCTCCAAAATTCCACTTGTGAATCGATGTTGTTTTTGCGGAAATAATCAGCCGCTAAGTACATGATTTTCTGAGGAGCACCACCACATTTAATTGGTGTATGTGGATTCGTAAAAATCGCTTTACCGCTTTTGGTTTCTTGGATGCATTTCCACGTGTATGGGGCTGATTCAAAACTGTAATTTGAACATACGCCATTCCTACCAAGGTTTTCTTTTAAGCCTTTGATTTCGCCCCAATTCACTTGGATACCAGGAGCCGCGACGAGATAATCATATTGAAGTTCAACCCCATCGGCCAAAGTAAGTTTATTTTCTTCGGGTTTAAACCCACTTACCATTTGTTGTATCCATGTGGCTCCAGCAGGGATGACCGAGGCCTCATCACGTTCGGTATCCTTTATGTTAAATTCGCCGCCACCTACCAGCGTCCAAGCGGGTTGATAATAATGTTTTTTAGCCCCATCGATGATGGCAATATCTAATGAAGCATCTTTACGTAGTAATTGGGCAGCTATGGAAATTCCCGCATTACCTCCACCTACGATTAAAATTTGATGATGTGTTTTCATGGTTAACGTTTAGAAGATTTAATGGTAATATTATGAGAAAAGCTGCTGTCAAAGCGTGATATTTGTCACCTAGTAGCAGAATTTCTTCAATTAATTTTGAGTTACATTAATCCATTAATACGTGTCATCCAATCCCATTAAATCCTTTCCTGTTTTAACAACCTTTCTTTATAGTTTGTTGATACTTCTTGTTGGCGTTTTAGCCATTGATTTATATCAAGGAAATGTGAGCAAAGAATCAGCTGATTCGACTCAAGTATATGTGCAACCGGATTCAAATTTTACACATCTTTGGACGGCTCCGTCAGATTGGCGTATGATGTATCTGACTGAAAATCAAAAGTATTTAGTATTGTATGGGAGGGAATTGATTGCCCATACTTCCGACTATTTAGGTCCAAAAGGATCCGTAAAAACCATTTCCAATGGAATGAATTGTCAAAATTGTCATTTGAATGCAGGGACCCAACCTTGGGGAAATAATTATTTTGCCGTTGAGTCAACCTATCCCAAATTTCGCGCGCGCTCAGGAAAGATAGAAAACCAAATCAAGCGCGTGAATGATTGTTTTGAACGCAGTTTGAATGGGCAGGCATTGGATTCCACAAGTAAAGAAATGCAAGCGATTTTGGCCTATATACGTTGGTTGGGTTCCGATGTCACGAAGGGTGTTAGTCCGAAAGGTTCTGGAATTTTCAAATTGAAGTCCATGAAACGTGCCTGTGACCCGGTCAAAGGAGCCGAAGTTTATGTGGCGAAGTGTCAATCTTGCCATCAAACGGATGGTGGGGGCGTGCTAGCATCGAATGGGAAGTCTTATACCTATCCGCCACTTTGGGGGAATCATAGTTATAATGTGGGTGCAGGTTTATATCGCATTTCGAATTTTGCTGGGTATGTGAAATATAATATGCCGCAGGGAACGACGTATGCTAAGCCTCAATTGAGTGATGAAGAGGCTTGGGATGTGGCCGCTTATGTTAATTCCATGCCGAGGCCAACTAAAGATCTTTCTTCTGATTGGCCAAAGATCGCCAAGAAACCCTTTGATCATCCTTTTGGTCCTTACGCGGATCCATATTCGGAGGAGCAGCATAAGTATGGGCCTTATAAGGCGATTAAGGAGTTTTATAAGTAAGATTTAAGAGGTGTTTATTAATCACTTGGAGAAATCCTTATTAGCCCCAGACTTTAGTCTGGGGTCCCTAGGCTAAAGCCTAGGATTATATATGTTGATTCGAGTCCTTAAGTTTAATTCCGTAATAGGAATTGAAAACCATAAAAAAAGTGGGACTCAGAAAACTGAATCCCACTTCTAATCTCTTCACTCTTAACTCTTACTTCTAGTGAGGTAATTGATCTCTAAACTTTCCATAAACCCAGGTTCCTGCGATGGAGCTGAGAATTACTATTCCAATTGCAAGCACTCCCGTACCTAATTGTGCAAATAAGGGTCCTGGGCATGCGCCCGTGACTGCCCAACCTAATCCAAAGATTAAGCCGCCATAAATTTGGCCTTTGTTGAATTTTTTATCCGTGAAGGTTATTTCCTCCCCATGAATGGTTTTGATCTTCAATTTCTTGATCAAGAAAACCGAAATAGCACCTACGACAACTGCTGTTCCTATCACTCCATACATGTGAAAACTTTGTAGTCGGAACATTTCCTGTATACGAAACCAAGAGATAATCTCCGCTTTGACAAATACCACGCCAAATACGATTCCAACGGCTAAATATTTGAAATTATACCACCAAGGATGGCTTAAGTTGGATTCATTCAGACACATTGTGTCGAGTGAACGAACTTCAAAATCTGTTTCTTCTTGTTGCGTTTTCATGATTATAGGCTTAAAATGAATGGTAAAATAAGATTGGCCATCACAAATCCACCAATCATAAAACAAATTGTTGCCACCAAGGATGGCCATTGTAAATCGGATAGTCCCATAATGGCGTGACCTGATGTGCATCCGCCCGCCCAACGTGTTCCAAAGCCAACTAAAAATCCTCCGCCGACCATCATAATGAAACCGCGTAGGGTAAATACATCATGCAATTCAAATAGTTGGACTGGAACCATACCCGATAAATCCGTAATTCCATAGGTAGCTAATTCTGTCTTCAATTCGGGATGAATGACAATAGGGGCATCCGAACCTAAGTAATGTGCTGTAATAAATCCGCCAATGAAAATTCCTGCGATGAAGAATAAATTCCACGATTCTTTTTTCCAGTCATATTTAAAAAAGGGAATGTCGCTTGGGAAACATGCCGCACACATGTGACGTAAATTAGCCGATATGCCAAAGTGTTTGTTCCCTAAAATCAAGAGGGTAGGGACGATAAGTCCAATGATTATACCTGCCGTATACCAAGGCCAGGGTTGGGTGATTGTTTCAAGCATGTAAGTTAAAATTTAGTCTTTATGTCCGTAGTCCGTAGTCCGTAGTCCGTAGTCCGTAGTCCGTAGTCCGTAGTCCGTAGTCCGTAGTCCGTAGTCCGTAGTCCGTAGTCTATTTAAATAATTGGCAAATTAATTCTTTTATGTCAAAGCTCTTAGTTCTTCACTCTTCACTCTTAGTTCTAGCCTTAGCAATGGTTCCAATCTTCAAGTAACCCAAAATGGCAAAATAAATAATGCTGTTCAAGGGTTTACTCGTGATTGGACAGGTACCTGTCGCACAGCCAATATCTCTCCAGTAGAAATATCCGGCGATTCCGCCGAATATTCCCCCAAGGATTTGCCAAAAATTATTTTGAATGAATCTCTTCATAACTTAATACTTCGGGTTCGCTTTGATTGGATTTTTGAATGGGAACTCCACAACCTTGTGCGCCACAACCTACATTGAGAATAGCCATACCTACTAAAACGAAACCGAGCAGGCCCATCAGCGTATCTTGGCTCCGAATAGCTTCTACTAGTGCATAACCGCCAATAACGAGTCGGATGATGCGCATGAAATTCCAGTTTTGCAATAGATTTTTGAACATAAGTATTTTTTTAAGCCCCAGGCTAAAGCCTGTGGTTACCAATAAAGTGATTTAATCTTGGTAAACTAACATGTCATGTAATCCTCCACCATTATATACTTCAGAGAGACCAGCCTGCTTCAACAAGTTCCTCGCCATACCAGAACGGTTTCCGCTTCTGCAGTAAACAACGATGGGTCCGTTCATTGCCTTGAATTCATCTAAGCGTAGAGGAATAATACCCAAGGGAATATTGATGGCACCTTCATAATGACCACCTGCAAATTCACCTGTTTCTCTTACATCAACAACCGTAGTTGCTGGGTTAGCTAATAAATCTTCCATGATTATAAAAGGGTTGATGGACAAACATATTCAGTTAATTGGAATTTCTCGGATTCTTTGATTCCTTTAAATCCTCCTTTGACATCAATTAGGTTGTCAAATCCACGTGCACGCAAAGTAGAATTAAAGATCATCGAACGATACCCACTTGCACAGTGTACAAAATAGGTTTTGTCTTTGTTGATCTTCAGCATGCTTTCATTAATGAAGTCCAAAGGAGCGTTTTCTACATCAATCACGTGTTCCGACAAATATTCGGAATTTTTGCGAACATCGAGTATTTCACCTTCACCTGCCTGTACACGCTTGAACAATTCAACTGCATCAATGGATTCGATGCTGTCAACTTCCTTGCCTGACGCTTTCCAAGCAGCAAAACCACCTTTCAAAAATCCGATCGTGAAATCATATCCTACACGTGCTAAACGTGTGATTACTTCTTCTTCGCGGCCTTCATCCGTCACCAACAAGATTTCTTGTTTAATGTCGGGAATTAAAGTACCTACCCAAGGAGCGAATGATCCATCAATTCCGATGTTGATCGAGTTTGGAACAAATCCTGCTGCAAATGTTTGCGGATCACGTGTATCTAAAATTAATGCGCTTGTTTCATTCGCTGCTGCTTCAAATCCCTCTGGACTTAAGGCATGCTGACCTCGTTCTAAAACTTTATCGATCGAATCATAGCCTTTGATATTCATCAATACGTTTAATGGGAAATAAGCTGGAGGTGCAACGAGGCCCGTTAAGACTTCTTTTTTGAATTCCTCTTTTGTCAAAGCAGGATTTAATGCATAGTTGACCTTTTTCTGGTTGCCTAAGGTATCCGTCGTCTCCTTACTCATGTTTTTGCCACACGCTGAGCCCGCACCGTGACCCGGATAAACGATGATATCGTTGGCCAAAGGCATGATTTTGTTGCGTAAGGAATCAAATAAATGACCCGCTAAAATATCTTGCGTTAAATCTGCGATTACTTTTTGGGCTAAATCGGGACGGCCTACATCACCGATAAATAAGGTATCTCCGGAGAATAAGCTCGTTTCCTTACCAGATTCGTCGATCAGAAGGAAACAAGTAGATTCCATCGTATGACCTGGTGTATGGATTACGCGAATCTTAACATTTCCCAAAGGAAACTCTTGGCCATCCGTTGCTGAAATACATTCAAATCCACAGCTTGCGTTCGGTCCATAGACAATTGGAGCCCCTGTTTTAGCTGAAAGATCCAAGTGACCCGAAACGAAATCGGCATGGAAATGCGTTTCAAATACGTATTTGATTTTAGCACCATTGCGCTCCGCTTTTTCGATGTAAGGTTGTACCTCACGAAGTGGGTCAATAATGGCAGCTTCTCCATTGCTTTCGATGTAATAAGCACCTTGTGCTAGACATCCTGTGTAAATTTGTTCTACTTTCATTTGGGTAATTATTATGCTCTGAATGTTGATCTATTTGAAAGGGAAGGCTAATTGTTGGATTAAGATGTAAACACCCATAACCAACACAAACCATCCAAACCCTACTTTTAATTTATTTCCGTCTACTTTTTTGCTTAACATGTCACCAAAGAAAATGCCTACGATGGCAAGTCCTGTAACAGTCAAGAGTAAATTCCAATCGATGATTTGGTGGCCCAAATCACCTGTGAAGCCAATTAGCGACTTTGCTGCAATAATCAATAATGATGTACCAATCGCTTGTTTCATGGACAATTTGGATAACATGACCAAAGCTGGAATGATTAAGAAGCCACCACCAGCACCAACTAAACCTGTTAAAGTACCTACGACTGCACCTTCGATTAAGATCATCGGATAATTGAATACTTGTACCTCTTCAACGTAAGTGCCTAATTTCTCCTTTTCACATTGTTCGCATTTTCCACGAATCATGGAAATGGAGGCTGCCACCATGAGAACAGCAAATAAGACCATCATTAAAATGGATTTAGTTACGACAAATTCTCCTACGGTAAATACTTCCGAAGGAATTAATGGGACAATGAATTTTCGTGTTGCATAGACCGCTGCAATGGATGGAATTCCAAAAATGACAGCCGTCTTGAGATTGATTAATCCTTGATTGTATTTGGGAATGGCGCCTACTAAAGAACTTGCTCCCACGACAAAAAGGGAATATGCGGTAGCTAAAATAGGATTAACTCCAAATAGGTATACGAGTACCGGGACTGTTAAAATAGATCCTCCTCCTCCAATAAGGCCTAACGAAACGCCAATAAGTAATGAGGCAAAATATCCAATGATTTCCATAGTTGGTTAATGCTTATGATAAGGCAAATATCAACTAATCTAATCACTAAATTCGTGATTTTTATCACAGGGTCTGTAGGTCAACGATTTCGATTTGATTTTTATTGATTTTAATCTGTCCTTTTTCGGCGAGTTTCTTCATTAAGCGTGAAATGACTTCTCTTGAAGAATTGAGTTCCGTGGCGATATCAGTGAATGAAACCTTAATCGTATTGCTCTTTAAACTCTTTTGATGTTGTTTTAAATACCACAAAAGTCGCTCATCCAAATTGCGAAAGGCAATATGATCGAGTGTGTCCAATAATTCTTCAAATCGTGAACGATACGTTTCCAAAACGAATTGGTACCAAGACTTATATTTTGATGCCCATTCATCCATTAATTCGACTGGAATGGTGAGCACTTCCGTGTCAACCAATGCCTTCGCCATGATTTGGCTATTGAGATTTCTAGAGGCACATGTCATGGAAATGGCACAGGCTTCGCCGGGATGTAGGTTATACATAAATACCTCATTGCCTTCGTCATCCTCTCGGAAAACTTTGATAATTCCTTTCGTAACCAAAACCGCGGAGCGAATACTTTGGCCCGTTTTCATCAAAAAATCATCCGCTTGAAATTTACGTATCACGCCTACCTGCTGGATTTTTTTCTTTAATTCGGGTTCAAAATTGGCTAATATATCTAATTCCATAGGGCTATTTTTCAAATCCCTAGACTAAAGTCTGGGGTTATTATCTGTGTTTTATAACCCCAGACTTCAGTCTGGGGAGATTCCTAATATGTGACTACCCGCTTTTCTCTGCTACTCTCCATCGCTGCATCAATCACTCGCATACTATTGATTCCATCTTGAACCGAAACGGCTGGTTGCTCTTTGCCCCGCAAAGATTGATAAACATTCTCATAAAAGGCCATAAAATCCCCATTTTCAGATGGAACGCGTTCTGGATTTCCTCCATCTACTTGCATGACCCCATAATCTTGTGGGTTTTCTTGTCCCCAAGAATCTCCTTGTGGCTTTCTGCCCGCATCCAAATCGGCCTCTTGGCGGTCGGAACGCGTTTTTATAAAACTTCCCAATTTACCATGCAGTTGAAATGCTGGCACAGGAACTTTGAAATAATATCCTGCCTTCAATCGAACCCGCATTTCGGGATAGTATAATAATATTTCAAACAAATCTTCGACCTCGGTACCCGGTCTCGTTTTACGTAAATCCGCAAATACATGTGTGGGATTGCCAAATAAATGTAATGCCTGATCAATGATGTGAGGTCCTAAATCGAAGATAATACCTGCTCCGGGGCCTGGAAGCTCCTTGTGCATCTTGGGCGATTTGGCTCCATTATAACGATCAAAATGAAATTCTGCTTCTACGATATCGCCTAATTGGCCAGATTCAAATACCTTTTTAACCGTTAGGAAATCAGAGTCCCAGCGGCGATTTTGGTAAACAAAAATATGTTTTCCTACTTTTGAAGCTATTTTTTGTAATTCCAAAGCTTCCGCTGTGGAATTTGTAAATGCCTTTTCAACGACGACATGCTTTCCTGCTCGAAGTGCTTTGGATGCATATTCGAAATGTGTAGGAATTGGGGTATTTACGATAATTAATTCAATATCAGCATCTTGGATTACCTCATCTAAAGAATCATAGGAATGCGTCCCAGGATAAGCTTTTTGAATGTTTTTCTGACTACGTTCATAGGAGCCTACGAGTTCGAATCCCGAATGAATTTCTAGGAAGGGGGCGTGAAAAATACGACCCGACATCCCATAAGATAATAATGCGGTTTGAATTGCTTTCATGAAGTAAAAATAAGAAATTTAGTGCTTTGATATACAAACCTAGAACAATGAAAAAAATACTCGTTTTCGCGCTGATTAGTATTGGTGCTTTTGCTCAAAAACCTTTGGTGTCTCATATCTATACGGCTGATCCTTCAGCGCACCTTTTTCAAGGGAAAATCTTCATTTATCCATCGCATGACATCGATGCAGGTGTCAAAGAAGACGATATGGGTAGTCATTTTGCCATGAATGATTACCATGTTCTTTCGCAAACGACTCCGGAAGGTCCTGTGACCGATCACGGAATTGCGTTGAAATTAGCGGATGTTCCTTGGGCTGGGAAGATGCTTTGGGCGCCAGATGCTGCTGAGGCAAACGGTCAATATTATTTGTATTTTCCTGCCAAAGATAAAGAAGGTGTTTTTCGCATCGGTGTAGCTAGCTCAGCTAAACCGGAAGGTCCATTCAAAGCTGAAGCCAATTTTATTCAAGGCACTTACAGCATTGACCCATGTGTCTTCAAAGATTCAGATGGTTCACACTATCTTTATTTTGGGGGTATTTGGGGTGGCCAATTGCAGCGATGGAAAATGGGGCATTACATCGCGAATGATGATAGCCAACCGGCAAACGACCAACCAGCTTTGATGGCCAAAGTGGCGAAACTCGACAAAAACATGAAGGTCTTAGCTGAGAAGCCTCGTGATGTGCAAATTTTAGATGCATCCGGAAAAATCTTATTGTCATCCGATCATGACCGTCGGTTTTTTGAGGCGGCATTCGTGCATCAATATCAAGGGAAATATTATTTCTCTTATTCAACAGGGGATACCCATAACATTGCATATGCCACAGGATCTAGTCCATATGGTCCCTTCACTTATCAAGGTGTTATCTTGAAACCAGTAAAGGGTTGGACGAATCATCATTCGATTGTACAGCAAAACGGAAAATGGTATTTATATTTTCATGATGTACAATTATCCGGAAAAACGCATTTGCGCAACATTAAAGTGACGGAATTAAAATATCGCCCAGACGGAATTATTGAAACAATAA
>CANGCD010000091.1 GCA_947452215.1 Cytophagaceae bacterium
GAATAATTCACAGCTAAATCGATAAGCCCTTTAGACCCACCAAGTACGGCTGCGGCCAACTTAATCCGACCAATATTCAGAATATTCACAGCAATCTTAAATCCTCCTTCCCGCTCAAACAATAAATTTTCAATAGGAACTTCACAGTCGGTAAAGAAAATTTGCCGTGTTGAACTTCCTTTAATACCCATTTTATGTTCCTCCTCATTCATCGAAATACCAGGGAATGTCTTCTCAACTAAAAATGCGGTCAATTTTTTATCATCATCGATTTTAGCAAAAACGATGAAAAGATCCGCAAATCCGCCATTTGTAATCCACATCTTTTGCCCATTCAACACATAATGTGTACCGGCATCATTCAATTTAGCCTTCGTTTTTGCAGCATTTGCATCTGAACCGGAATCGGGCTCAGTTAAACAATAGGCGGCTTTCCATTCACCAGATGCAAGTTTTGGCAAATAGGTCTTTTTTTGCTCCTCAGTACCATAATATACAATAGGTAAAGTTCCGATGCCCGTATGTGCCGATAGCGCCACCGCAAAGGAATGGCCTCCGCCACAAGCTTCAGCAACCAACATGGAAGTATTGAAATCCATCCCAAATCCACCATATTCTTCCGGAACCGAAGTACCTAATAAGCCCAATTCACCGGCCTTATCCATCAATCCTACCATAACAGATGTATCTTTAGCAAAATCAATCTCATCGAGGATAGGATGAACTTCCGTACGAATAAAATCCAAACATGTCTGGCTAATCATACGTTGCTCTTCCGTAAAATCCTCCGGAATAAAAATTTCCGATGGCAACAAGGGACGAATCAAAAACTCCCCTCCTTTAAATGCATTTGAACTACTCATGGCTATTACTTTAGTTTGTTTGATACTGATTCAAATATGGTATCGGACTCTTCATCCAAAATTTTGTTGATCGATCCGATGACTTCAAAAAAATCGGCAAGCTTTTCCTCTCCTATGCGCTGATAAATTAGATCATTAAATATCAGAACCCCCTGCTTTGCTTGATCACGTTTCTGCTTACCTAATTCGGTTAAAAAAATCTTAACAACCCGCTTATCGGCAAAATTCGCTTCCCTACGAATCCACTTTTTATCCTCAAGTGTCTTTAACATTCGGGTTAAGCTGCGCGATTCCAATCCCAGCGCAGGGGCAATTTTGGTCGCGGACGTTCCTTCTTTATCAATATGAAGTAAAACATAGCCGATAGCCATGGTCATATCAAATTGAGCAGAATAGGTATTGTACATGCGACTGATGGCATACCAACTGGATTTAATCTGGAAGTCAACGGTTTTTTCTGCTTTCATAGGCCTTGTGGTATGCAGGCATACCATCGTAAATTTGAAACAAAAAAAAATAGGATGCAAGCATCCTATTTTCAAATTTCTATAAAAGACTGTTTATTTTATTCGATTTCCTCGCATCTTCTTGCTACTTACTTTTAGGCCAGAGAAGGAAGACTTCATAATCAACAAACGTACCTTTGTCTTGTTGTAAAGTAAATATTTGTTCCCATCATACATCAAGCGAGAGAAGGTTGGACTTCCTGACTCGTCAACCAATTGGTAATAATATTCACCTCGTTCACCTAATACAGGAGCAAAATGCAAACTTTTTTCTTCGCCAGCACCTGCTTCAAAGGAAATCAACAATTGATCTTTGGTTTCTTTCACTAAAACACCAGGCGTTTCTTGCTCTAAACTTACCCGGTTGATTGATTTACCATTAACAATCGTAATTTTCCCAGACTTCACATTGGCATCAGACGCATTCAATTCTCTTTCTAAAAACAACGCATTATCATTGTAAAACTGAATCTTATCTAAGGGCAACTGATTTTCCTTGATTAATGTCATCAAAGAACCTGTCAATTGCGTCTTTTCCGAGCATGAGCTCAATAAAATAACGCTTAGCAATAAAAAAACGAGCTTTTTCATAGATTTAGTTGACGCCTTCAGCAAGAATTAACACTTTATTGTTTAACACTTCAACGACTCCACCTTCAATTTGAAAGATCTCCTTATCAGCCGAAAGCGTTCCTTTTTCTAAGGTGCTAACTAAAGCTGCGTGATCATTCAAAATCTGAAAAGAACCATCCACGCCAGGCAAAGTCACCACAGAGGCTTCTCCAGAGAAAACTTTACGATCGGGTGTAATAATTTCTACAAACATATGTTTTCTTATTTAGCAGCTTCTGCTAGTAATTTCTCTCCTTTAACTACTGCATCTTCGATGGTTCCTACTAAGTTGAAAGCCGCCTCAGGCAAGTGGTCATATCCACCATCAATAATTGCGTTGAACCCTTTAATGGTATCGTTGATATCTACTAGAACGCCTTTTAAACCTGTAAATTGTTCAGCCACAAAGAAAGGTTGTGATAAGAAACGTTGAACACGACGTGCACGTGATACAACTAATTTATCTTCTTCCGATAATTCATCCAAACCTAAGATCGCGATGATATCTTGTAATTCTTTATAGCGTTGTAAAATCTCTTTCACACGCTGAGCTGTATCGTAGTGAGAATCACCTAATACCTCAGCAGATAGAATTCGAGATGATGAATCCAATGGATCCACCGCTGGATAGATACCTAACTCAGCAATTTTACGAGACAATACTGTTGTTGCATCTAAGTGGGCAAACGTTGTTGCCGGCGCTGGATCCGTTAAGTCATCGGCAGGTACATAAACCGCTTGTACCGATGTAATCGAACCACGCTTCGTCGAAGTGATACGCTCTTGCATCGCTCCCATCTCTGTTGCCAATGTTGGTTGGTAACCTACCGCTGATGGCATACGACCTAACAAAGCAGATACCTCAGAACCCGCTTGTGTAAAACGGAAGATGTTATCAATGAAGAAAAGGATATCACGTCCTTGCCCTTCGCCATCTCCATCACGGAAGTGCTCCGCCACTGTCAAACCTGACAAAGCCACACGTGCACGTGCTCCAGGAGGCTCGTTCATTTGACCGAAAACCAAGGTAGCTTGAGACTTCGCTAATTCTGTTTGATCTACTTTCGAAAGATCCCACTCACCAGCTTCCATCGAATGTTTAAATTCTTCACCATATTTAATTACGCCAGACTCAATCATCTCACGCAACAAGTCATTTCCTTCACGCGTACGCTCACCAACACCTGCAAAAACAGATAAACCTTCGTAAGCTTTCGCGATATTATTAATCAACTCCATGATCAATACAGTTTTACCTACACCGGCACCACCGAACAAACCAATTTTACCCCCTTTTACATAGGGAGCTAACAAGTCAATTACTTTAATTCCTGTAAATAATACTTCTGTTGTCGTTGCTAACTCATCAAATTTCGGAGCTGCACGGTGAATCGGCAATCCCTTATCTGATTTCGGTTGTGAAATACCATCGATAGCATCCCCAACTACATTAAACAAACGGCCTTTGATACCTTCACCTGTTGGCATGGTCATTGGAGTTCCTTTGTCAATAACCTCTTGACCTCTTTGAAGACCTTCTGTTCCCTCCATCGCAATCGTTCTAACACGATCTTCTCCTAAATGTTGTTGAACCTCTAAAACAAGTTCCTGACCATTTGATTTGGTAACAGAAAGAGCGTTTAAAATCGCTGGTAAATGAGACCCTTCACCTTCGAAGCTCACATCGACTACGGGCCCAATTACTTGAGCAACTCTCCCTTTATTAACTGCGTTTGCCATTTGAAAATTATATTTATAAAAATGAGATATCCATTCGGACTGCAAAATTAGTTCGGAAAATCCAATAAACAAAAATGCCGATTGTATTTTTCTCCTTTTTTTTAACAAAATCAGCCCAATTCTTTGAATGAATTAAAGTTTATGCAGAAATTGGCGTGCGAAAAAAACAATGTCTTAATGCCCAGAACTCCTTCTACCTTTCCTGCTTTCATTGGGATTCTATGCCTCATAAGTACAGCATTGTGGTTGTTTTTCCCTTATTCCCCCATCGAACTCCACGCAGTCAGCGAAATCATACCTGATCGTGCCGTGATTGATGAGAATGGAAACATGAAATTGCAAGGGCTTATTTATTTTATCCGACAATCTTTTGTGGCAGGCCCCGATATACAATATGTTTGGCCTACGTATTTATATTTAACCCTAGCATTACTTGCTCTCGTCATTAGCCTTTTGGGCTTGAAAAAATGGGCTCAAATACCTAGAAATTATTTTATCGCGGGATTTGGCCTTTGGCTAAGCCTTATATTTTGGACAAATAATCACCAAGCTATTGCGGAAATTGGCCTCATTATAATCGACCAAATCAATGCTTTAGCTATCATCAGCCTAATCCTTAGTGCTGTTTTCATCTCCGCCGCAATCCCCAGATTGCTTTTTCAGTTGGGCAATAGCGGCCAATTGGAACAAAGCAAACGAAACTGGCTCATCTTCTTTGGCTTCTCCCTCGTAAATTTATTGCTCACCTACGGCAAGGAAATACTAGGCTGGGATATCGCATTTGCCATTCCGGGATTACTTTTTAGTCAGATAGCTTGGGTGGCTTATTCTTTTCAAGAAGTCCAATTGAATTCATTGCTACGTTGGGGAATCCACCTATTCAGCCTAAGTACGCTCTCTTTTTTCTTCCTGACAGGCAATGATCCCGGAATCAACGCTTTTGTCCATTGGTCCCTCATTTGCCAAAGTGTGATGTTACTTTTATTCCCTTTATTCATCATCAGCAATTTCAGAACTCCGATTAGCCAAAATTTGCCTGTCTATAAAATCATCCATAAAGCACCTCATCTCGATTTACGCCTCATGTATGTGGGTGTATTCATCCTGGGCTCAGCATGGGTTTACGCCAAAAATGCAAGCGTTGTTCACCAATTTCAAGCAGCATTTTACAACGAACGAGGAGATATTGCCCATTTAAGCGATAATAAAAAATCAGCCGAGTTTGCCTATCAGCAAGCCATGTTACATAGCAAATTGAATGCAAAAAGTAATTTAAGCTTAGCTGCTCTTGCGCTTCAAGCCAACGACCAAGAATCTGCAGCCTATTACTTAGCCACGAGCCTTCAAAAACATGCGAGCGAAAGAGCTTACCTTTCCTTGGCAAATATTTACCAAACGAATGATCACGCTTTTGAGGCATTATTTATGCTTCAAAAGGCTCAAAGGCAATTTCCAGCTTCCATCGAAATTTTAACAGCTTTAGCCAAGCAATTTGAAACACTGAAAAGCCTGGATTCTGCTGCCTACTATTATCAAAAAGCCTATGATGCGCATCCAAACAACCCGATCAGTGAAGGAAATTTATTATACAGTAAACAATCGACTGTAGACAATCAAGCAGAATCAGACCCCGCTATATCAGCCAATCGCTTAGCCATTGCATTAAAAACAGGAAAATCCATTCAAATCGAATCCCCTGAGATGTCGGAATCACCCGGCACAGATCTACGCACGTGGGCCTTTGTATACAACTACCAAATGTACGCCAAAACCCAAGCACCCATCTACCCCTTAAGCCAATGGACCAAAAACCCATTGACAGAAGCGACCTTTCCTGAATTTCACATTTTACAAGCTTGGCAGGATTTTTACCACGGCAAACCCTTGCAAGCCCTACAAAATATTGACTTGTTGATAAAAAAAGACACGGCAACGAGCGCATCTAGCATCCAACATATATTGGACTTCTGGAAAATCAGCCTATTAAAACCGGTACCCATTAAACCTATTCGTACACCCAAAGAAGCCCAACGTTTATTAACACAGTACCCATTTCAGGTGGAGGCATTCCAACAAGCCTTACCCATTCTAAACAAAAATCACCAAGAAAAATGGGGCTATGACGCTGCATTAGCCGCGCTTCAGTGGAATGAAGACGTACCTGTTTATTACTTGATCTTTGCTATACAAGCCTACCGACTCGGGGAAATTACATATGGAAATGAGGCGGTCCAACAACTAAAAAAACGAAGTCCAAGCATTTATGCGGCCAATAGTTCAGCACTGAATCAGGCATTATCCGAAGCTGTTCGCCGACAAAATTTCAATTGAGCACTTGTGTATCAGATAATTATCCCGTAGTTTTGCAAACCAAAATTACATACATAGCGGAGTCAATGGTTCTTTCGACATGTATTCACCTAATGAACCAAACAAGATGAATCAAAAAATTCGCATCAAGTTGAAGTCGTTCGACCACACATTGGTTGACAAATCAGCTGAAAAAATCGTTAAAGCGGTTAAAGCTACAGGAGCGGTTGTATCTGGTCCAATTCCATTGCCAACTAAAGTTGAGAAATTCACTGTTTTACGTTCACCACACGTGAACAAGAAAGCACGTGAGCAATTCCAATTATGTACGTACAAGCGTCTAATTGACATTTTCTCTTCTTCTGCAAAAACTGTAGATGCTTTGATGAAATTAGAATTACCATCAGGTGTTGATGTTGAAATCAAAGTTTAACTTTCGGTTTCAAACACAAAAGAAAAACCTCTCCGAGTAATCGAAGAGGTTTTTTTTATGAGAACAATTGAATAATTTTTCGCAAAGGCTTCAATGTGACCGTAAAGAAGTACGGTTTCAAGCCATTCTCTCGCCAAGCCTTGCGGTCTTCCTGATTCGCCACCCAGCGATGCTTCCAAGATGCCGTACTCGTACCGCCCGTTCGCATCGTCATAAGTAATTTAGGCAAATAGGCAACCGAAATAGCATGCTTATACAAAGAACGAAGCATCCACTCATAATCCCCAGCGCAGGTATAATGTGTTTTGTAAAACCCAATTTGCTCATAAACCGAGCGTTTGACAAAAAACGCCGGATGAGGCGGCATCCATCCCCATAACCAATTCGATTTATTATATGCGCCAGCCTTCCATTGACGAACGACTTTTAAACTTCTAGGATCGATGAATTGTAAATCGCCGTATACTGAATCCACTTGTTGGCCTTCAAAAACCTCCACCACCTTCCGTATTACATCCGTGCTGGGATAAAAATCATCTGCACCAATCACGCCAACAATATCACCCGTTACACGTGATAATCCTTTATTAAATGCATCATAAATCCCAAAATCGGGCTCAGAGACATATTGGATTCTAGGGCCATAGCTGGCCAAAAGCTCTTTCGTCCCATCCGAAGACCCACCATCAATTACCCAATATTCAATATGCGGATAATCCTGCGCAAGCACACTGTCAATGGTCTGCTTGAGCGTAGCAACGGCGTTAAAACTTACAGTAATGATGGATACCTTCAATAGATCGGATTAAAAACCAAAGATATAAAATTCCCCCCCCATTGCTTATTTCGAACATTATAATATTTTTTTCTTCGAAGACTTGACAAAAATATATTTTTCCGTACCTTTGCAAACCCAATTCGATTCTAAATCGGATTTTAATTAATAAAGCAATGAAAAGAACATTCCAACCCTCAGTACGTAAAAGAAAGAACAAGCACGGATTCCGTGAGCGTATGTCTACTGCAAACGGTCGTCGTGTGTTAACAGCACGTCGCGCGAAAGGTCGCCATAAGTTGTCTGTTTCTGACGAGAAAAGAGGTAAATAAGCCATAATTTAGTTTAAGCTGATTTAGGCCATTTACTTATCCTATAAGTAATTATGCCATGAATTTCAGTTTCCCTAAATCCGAACGATTAACTCAAATCAAGGTAATCGATTCGTTATTCCAAAAGGATAGCACAAACGTTTCACAACGTTTTGTCTATCCTTTTCGAGTTTTGTACCTAAGCAATACGCAATCAAATCTCGAATTTCCGCAAATCGTGATATCCGTTCCTAAGCGCAAATTCAAAAAGGCTGTCGACCGAAATTTACTCAAACGTCGAATTCGCGAAGCCTATAGACTAAACAAGCCACAATTTATCGGGCCAGAATTCCAAAAACTACCTGATTACATCGGTTTTGTTTATATTGGTACTGTTATCGAGCCATATTCAAAAATTGAAAAAAGAATCATCGGTATTTTAAAAGAGCTTAGTTCCCTTCCTGCATGCGACTAAATCCCAGCCCGCTCAAAAAAATCATAATCGGTACCTTGCTCGCGTCAGGTTTACTGTTTGCCTTTACAAACCCGGGCGATCGATTCTTTGAGATTGCGAAACAGCTAGATATTTACTCAACCGTATTCAAAGAGCTTAACACCTATTATGTGGATGAAGTAGATCCTAAAAAATCAATCGAGACATCCATCGAAGCATTATTAAAGAGTTTTGACCCATATACCGTTTACTATCCGGAGTCTGAAATTGACGAATTTTTACAGATGACAACGGGCAAATACCAAGGCATCGGCATCATATTATCCGATATAGAACAAGCGCAACGAATTACATTCATCGAAGAAAATAGCCCTGCAGAGAAAGCAGGCTTAGGGATTGGGGACCAAATTGTATCCATAAATGGAACCCCTTTGCGCGAAACCCCAGAAACGGATCCAGCCATTTTAATGAAGGGTGTCGCTGGCTCTACAGTGGATATCGAAGTGATGCAAGTGGGCAATTCCTCCACCCGTCATTTCGTAATTAAACGTGAAACCGTACAAATTAAAAACGTTGTCAATACCGCTATCATCCGACCAGGCATCGGGTATATCCTCTTAGAGGATTTTAATGCCTCAGCAAGTAAAGAGATGAAAAATGCCTTGATTACGTTGAAAAAGCAAGGCATGCAACAACTGATCTTGGATTTACGGAATAATCCCGGGGGACTTCTAACACAGGCGATTGATATAAGCAATTTATTTATCCCAAAAGGAGCCAAGATTGTCGAAACCCGTGGTAAAGTCGAAGAATGGAACAAAAGTTACCAAGCCCTGAACCAAGCAGTCGATACAGAAACGCCCATGATTGTACTCATCAATAATCGAACTGCCTCCGCAGCGGAGATTGTGGCAGGGGTGTTACAAGATTATGACCGTGCCGTAATCATGGGGCAAAAAAGTTACGGAAAGGGCCTTGTACAAGTAACTCGGGACCTACCCTATCGGACCAAAATGAAAATCACAACGGCAAAATATTACATTCCAAGCGGCCGTTGCATTCAAGCCTTGGATTATAAAAACAAAAATGCAGATGGTAGCGCAAAAGCCTTTCAGGATTCAAGCGCCAAGGTATTTTACACCCAAAATGGCCGCAAAGTCGTAGACGGCGGAGGCATTATGCCGGACCAAATGACCGAAAAGAAAGCATTGTCGGCATTCGCCCAATCCCTGTTAAAACAAGATGCATTCTTCTTATTTACGAGTGATTACCACGGCACCCACCCGACTATTACGCCGGCATCAGCGTTTTCTGTAGACGAAGAAATCATCGGCCAATTCAAGTCATGGCTTAAAAAATCCCGTGTAAGTTATGAAACGCAAGTGGAAACCCAAGTAAAAAAACTACTTGAAGCAACCAAGAATCAAGCGGAACTTGCCTCATTCGAATCCAGCATTCAAGCACAGACAGGACTTTGGAAAACCCGTATTGATTGGGAAATAGACCAGCATATCATAGAACTCAAGCCCCTTTTGGAACAGGAAATACTTATGCATTATTATTTGCAAGTAGGTCTAAATACTTGGTCTACGCGTAAAGACCCTAGTATACTAGCTGCTGTGGAATTATTGGCTAAACCAACTAAATTTGCATCCATATTAACCCGACGCGAAAAACCATGAGTCTTATTCTGAGTTTAGAGACCTCGACCCCCTTGTGCTCGGTTGCTTTGCATCGAAATGGCATCCTTGTGAGTTCTGCTGAAACCATGGAAGACGGGGGACATGGCAAGCGATTAACTAGATTAATCGAAAGCGTCTGTCAGGATGCATCCATTGCTCTCAATCAATTAGATGCCATCGCGGTTTCCAACGGCCCTGGTTCCTATACGGGATTGAGAATTGGATTAGCCACGGCGAAAGGACTTTGTTTTGGCTTAGACATTCCACTAATCACACTGAATACCTTAAAGGTGTTGGCGAATGCGTGGACAAATTTGGAGCCCAATACCTTGTTATTGCCCATGCTAGATGCCAGACGGATGGAAGTATATGCAGCTGTATTTGACGGAGATAGCAAAAAATCGCTGGTTGACACAAGACCCGTCATTTTGGAGCCCACATCCTTTTATGAAATAGATAAGCCGACAATCGCGTTTGGGAATGGGGCATTGAAATGGAAAGATACCTGTGAAAGCAAATGGATTACTTTTTCAGAGGAGCAAAGCTTCCCGCATGCGCAACATATGGGAGAAGATGCCGATAGAGCATTTCAAACGGAACAATTTGCCC
>CANGCD010000092.1 GCA_947452215.1 Cytophagaceae bacterium
TCCTATGTTGGACATATATAATTTTTCAGAGCAGGTGCTTTTTGCCTATTTAACTGGAAACGCTGATATGCATTTAAAGAATTATTCATTGATAGAGTATCCTGATCAAGGCTATGTACTTTCACCTGCATATGATTTGGTTTCAACTATTTTGGTAAATCCAAAAGATTCGGAAGAGTTGGCATTGCCTTTAAATGGCAAAAAGAAACGAATTAAAAGAGCTGATTTTATTCACCTATTTGAGACTTTTGGCTTAGACGCTAAGCGACAAGAAAACATATTTAAGAAATTTGTCGCTGTTCAAGCGTCTTGGTCGCAGTGTATTACGGATAGTTTTCTTTCTGAGGAAATGAAAAACGACTTTCAGAATTTAATAAACACTCGCATGCGAATCCTTATCTCTTAATCCATTTCTGTTTACAGCCACCCCTTCATCTTCTCCATCACGTCCCCTCTCGTCTCATCCAGCATTAATCCATGCGATCCGCCTGCGATGATTTCCAAATCCGCTCGGTAATGCTTCGCGGTTTGTTGGAATTCCTCCACGCTGATTAAGCCATCTTTAGATCCGCCGATGACCAAGATAGGGCAGGAGACCTGATGCGATACCGGAAGGAATAAGCCCAAATAGGCTATAAAAGATTCCGCGCAGAGTTCGGGTAGGTATTGTTCCGCGAGGGCCTTGTCGTTAAAAAAGAGTTGGGGATATTGCTTAAAGGCACCCAGTAAATTGGCCTGAAATAAATACGGAATCGTTCCCGGATAACGTGATAAGACCCGTAAACTCGGGAACAAAACGCCTTGCGGCGGAACCGAGGCTAGCAATATCGCTTTTTTGCAGTGTCCCGTTTTTAGGTAGCGTTGAACGACCATCCCACCCATGGAATGGCCTATCAAGATGGGTTCCTCGTCTAGGCTGCCGACCAGTTCTTCCAAGGCTTTCACATAACGATTCAGACTAAATGATATCGATTTAGTGCTTCCCTTTTCCGCATGTCCAGGCAGATTAATCGCCAAACAGGTATAGCCCAATTCCTCAAAATAGGGGATGAAATACCGTTCCCAGCACCAGGCGCCATGGCACATGCCATGCACGAAAACGAGGGTTTCTTTCATCATACGGGCATTTTGCTGACGTAGTTTTTGGGCAAATGCTTTTTCAATTGCTTAACGAATAAATGAAAGTCGACGGTTATCGTATGCCGTGGCGTTTTAATTTGATTCAAATGCGGATGGGTCACTTCTCTTTGGCATAATTCCGCAATATTCTTCGGTCGCTCCCAAAGTCCCTTGATCGCTCTTGCCACAATCTTACTCTGCAATTCCGCTCCCGGCCAGATACAGCCCAAAGGCTGAAACATCCCCACAAAAAACAGATTTTCATGTTTTTCATGCAGCATCTTCAGGTACAAAGGCACATCGCCCTCGCTGTAATTCAAGAAGTCTTTGGCAAAAAACGGATGTTCCAAAATGTACCCCGTACATGCAATCACCACATCAAAGGCTTCCACCGTACCGTCCTTGAAATGCACATTTTCACCGTCAAAATGATCGATGTCGGCCTTTGGGAAAACCTTCCCATGTCGAAGTTTGTACAACAATTCATCATTGATCGTCGGGTGTGTCCCCGTAATCGCATGCTCAGGTTCCGGAAGTCCATAGTTCTTATTCGGCCCCAAGAAGATTTTGACGGTTAATTCCGATAAGAAAAACTTCAATTTGGTAGGCAAAAAAGCCATCGTGGAGGCAACAATGTCACTGGGTTTGCCAAAGAGGAATTTGGGGACGATGCGGTAGCCGCGGCGCCAACTGAGACTGGTCTTTTTACTGACCCGACTCGTTTCCACCGCTACATCACAAGCGGAATTTCCACCGCCAATCACCAAGATGCGTTTGCCACGGAAGGGTTCCGCTTTCTTGAAATCATGGGAATGCATGTATGTACCCGTGAACTCACCTGGATACGAAGGCATGCGCGGCAACCAATGGTGCCCGTTGCAAACCACCAAATGCGTGAAGGTTTCCGTTTTGCTTTGGCCTTCGTGTTCCGTCACAACGGTCCAATTTCCATCGGAATCGAGTTGGCAAGATTTCACCAAGGTATTAAACTGTATGTATTTTTCCAGTTGGAAATGCGCCGCATATCCCTGAAAATAGCGTCTTAATTGGTCATGCGAGGGATAGTCCGGAATCCCCTTTTCGAAATCGTCGAAGGTGAAATCCTCGTACTGCGACAGTGTTTTGGAACTGATGATGTGCGTCGTTTCAAACACACTCGAATGGCCTGATTTTTCATTGTAGACCCAGTTTCCGCCTACTTGGTTGTTGAAATCATAACAAGTGACATCCAGCCCTTGATCCACTAAATTTTTAACAGCTGTAATTCCGGATGGGCCGGCACCGATTACGCAAACCTTGGTCATTTATCTTCATTTGTTTTTCAAATATAACAAAATGCCAAAATAATCTTGGATAAGCGCTATTTTGTTTGGTATTCCAAAATGCCCACGACCAAATTGACGATGAGGGCGATGATGCAGGTATAGAACATGAGATTGCATAGGTTTTTCATGCCACGGTTTTCTGCGCCAACTTTTTCCCGGTAGGGTGTCATGAAAGTCAGGGGAAAAAATAGGATAGCTTGCCAGGTTTTGGCTTTATCAAGCGAATTATCTAGGTAGATATGTATCCCAACTTTCAAGATGAAAGCCAATAAAACGATAATTCCTGAGACAGTATGTAGCAGATGTAGGTTGAACATAAAAAACTTATTTACCTTTGGCAATCCTGTCATAGGTTTGCCAAAGATAGTGCCTTTAGGCCAAAAAAATTAACAGTTAATCCATGGATTCTTTTAACCTAAATCGCTTTCTCTTTGCTCAGGAATCTACCTACGAAAAAGCCCTTCAGGAGATTCGTGCGGGAAGAAAAGTGGGTCATTGGATGTGGTTTATTTTTCCGCAGATGAAGGGATTGGGGACTTCGTACAATGCGACGTTTTATGGAATCAGCAGCAGGGAAGAGGCGGAGGCGTATTGGAAACATCCGATTTTAGGCCATCGCTTAATCGAAATTTCAAAGGCATTATTAGTCCATTCCGATAAATCCATAGAAGAAATTTTAGGTTATACGGACTCCCTCAAATTAAAATCGTGTATGGAGTTGTTTGGAAAAATTCCTAAAGCAGATCCGGTTTTTGCTCAGATCTTGAGGGCCTTTTATCAGGCATAAAAAAACCAGGCATCTATTGATAACCTGGTTTCTTGTCTTTCTTTTCTAATTTCTTCTCCTTAGGAGTCTTCGCGGGTTCCTTCTTCTCCGCCTTCTTGGAATTCATGCCTTTTGCCATGTTGTTGGGGTTTAGGCTCACAAGAACGGGAAAATATTTGAATTTTCCCCCACTTAACCTTTGGCAATCCTCCTCAGGTTTGCCAAAGGTAAGGAGTTCTGAATTATTCTATAGTTTCATTTGTGATAATATTCATCAACATCTTGATAAATCATATTCTAGCGCTTTTTGGTATATACATCAATTATCCTCGATTTAATTGGAGTATAATTTTGGAGATATAAGAACTTCATACGCCCTGTTTTATCATTGCTTGAAAGTGGGATAAAGACATCGTTTAAGCTAGTATCTATCTCCCATGTTGGATTTTCGAAGGTGTTGTCTCCCTTGTTCAGCCAAACACGTTGGTTTAGATTATCTCCAGAATTGGTGATGAAAAATACATCATCCCAACCGTCAAAATTCAAATCCATGATCAGGTAATCACGTGTTCCGTTTGATTTATACGTCGATTGAACTTTCGTGATTTCATCTAATTTTGACATATCGGCATCACTACTTCGGAAGATTTTTTGGTCTCCTTGGCCGCCTTCAACGAAATAAAAGATGTTTTTGATTTTTGGATTTTTGGGATTTGGCATGGCAAACAATTTATAGCAACCATAACTTTGTCCAAAGGGCATAATAGTTGACATGCGTGAGCTCGTAAATGCACCTTGTGTTAAATTCATTTTCAACACATAGGTTCGTGGGCTAGAACCTCGATCGATGTAAGGCGCAGAAATAATATCTGTTATTCCATCCCCGTCTATATCCGTTACTAATACGGCACCGGTATCATTGTTTGGAGTCATAATTCGATCTTTCTTTAGCCCATTTGTATTCTTAAAGAAGAACATTTCTTCTGGTCCAAAAAACTGCAAGACCAAATCGTTATCTCCATCTCCATCCAAATCTCCAACACCCGCATTGTGATGAAAGCGTTTGGTGTCAGATAATTCGGCAGTCGGGCTGTAATTGAATTTTCCATCTGCCGTTCCCAAAAATAAATGGTTCACAAAACCAGGAAATAGCCCATTAACCATCAAAGAGGAGGTCTCTTTCCCATGATCGACTTCAAACAAATCTTTTATCCCATCTCCGTTGAGGTCTTCATAAAAGAATGGGCTTTTGGGAAATCCTACCTCTTTATATCCACCCAAAAATGTGTTAGTATTTTCAGTGAGTTGGCCACTCGTTGTGTCAATTTCAAATGATCTAAAAAAATCATAGGTTGTTCCATAGAGATCCGAACTTGCGGATACCAGGAATGATTTTTTGTTCAACTTCACCACCTTCATTGTCTCTTGATGTAGTGAATTAAAGGTCATCGCTTTGGTAAAAGTTGCCGAACTAAATGACGTGTATTTTGTGCTATAGTCTGGTGGAATAACCTTAGTTACAAAACTCGCTGTTAATGCCAATGGTTTCGTGATGGTTGTCGTAATAATGGAATCTTTGCTTGTGATATCGCCTTTCCATTCACTGAAGATAGCACCTGCGCCCGCTTTAGCTGAAAGCTTTACGCTTGTACCCGAAGGGTATTGAGCTTGCGAAGCGACGGCTATAATTTCTTCTTTAACTGTTCCGTTTCCTTCAATCGTTAATGTCAACGGATATTGTCTTTTTTCGAAAACACCTGTAACATCCTTGTCGGAATCCATCGTCAGCATCGTAGGATTATTCGTGCCGGAAACGCCCCCTTGCCATTGTTTAAAGGAATACTCTCCAGCTGGCGTGGCAATTAAATTTACCTGGGATCCTTTTTCAAATGAATTGGATGCGGGTGAAATCGAACCTCCATTTGCCGGGGATGCAGTAACTGTCAGTTTTTGTTGGAGTGTCTCCTTGGAACACGAAATCAGGATTGTGAAGCTCAAAAGTAGTGTTATTCGTTTCATAGAACTAAGGGTATATTTTTCAATTCCCAAATCTATAAAACGTATATTTCCGACTCAACAATTATTGTGTTAGTTGGTAAATAACAGATTTTTTCAGGATGCTAAGCTTTAAAATCGAATATTATAAGCCAAATAGGGTATAGCTGCCTGCGCCCCCGTAGGCGTCAAAAATCCCGCATCAAAGGCCGATTTTCTACCTAATATCCGAACCCCTCCCGAAAAAATGCCCTCGTAATTCGATACGCGATTCACAAATCCACCCGTGCCATCATCGTAGATGACCGTCGTCACATTGAAAATCCAGTTCTCCGTCATCAACATCACGCGGTTGGATATACGTGTCATGCCCGAAAGTGTCAACATCGGTTTGTTGGCAAATTTCCAGGTATAATCGGAACTGCCCAGTCCCGTATTTTCCTTCACGGCACCGAGGCCTAAATTCACCGTCACATTGTGCTCATTCGTTCCGTACGTCATAGAACCATATAGGGCTCCCACGCCAAAATTCAAATCTCGAATCAAGGATGTTGCAAACAATACCCCTCCACCCATGTGTAGTTTGGGGGCAACTTTGTAGCCAATTTTAGGAGTCAAGAATAAAGCAAAGGGAACGAGTACACCCCCGCCAACGGATAGGTGATCATTCAGGCCGATCTGAATGGAATTCAATAAGAAATATGCGTTTTGGTAATTTTTGTCCCCCTTTTTTAAGGGAATTGCCGACGGCCCGAAGAAATAACGATTCGGATGTGGATTCGCCCAGCGACCGTCTTGACCTGGGATTTCTTTCTTATCCAAGTGAACTACGGCTTGTATGCTTTCCCAGGGAATGGTTAATAGACCCGTGGAAGGAATCTCCACACTGATGCTTTTGTCGTTTTGATACTTTAACACGCCTTCCACAGGCGGACCTTGCTTCAATTCAACACGGACATAGGTAGAATCTTGTGCCTTTACAATCCATGACATGCAAATAAGTAGGAGTACGAATAGCTTTTTCATAGGTTTTCATCGGATTTCTGTGGGCCAATTTACAATAATTTGACTGCTAATACCTATTTGTTACCTTCCGTTAAATAAGTATCTCTTTGTACTTGTTTCTGCTTTTTATATTATTGGGATTCAATTACCTCATGGATATGAAAAATCTACTCATTTTAGCATTCGCGCTCGTTTTATTCTCTTGTAGCAAATCGGCCGATCCATCACCTACTCCTGTTGCTCCTACGCCTCCTGCTCCCACAGCAGCTGAATTGGTGAAGAAAGTATGGTCGGCAGGTGTCGTACAATGGGATGGCACAACGCAATTCGATAAATCCTCTTCGGCCAATATCGTGGCGGGTTATAGCCAATTTCGATTGGATCTAACCAGCAGCACCGCGGTGACTTTGACTGAATTTGATGGAAAGAAATTTACAGGAACGTATAGCTTGTCGAGTGATGCGAAGAAATTAACGTTATCAGGTTTGACAAGTACAGAGGGTGCACCTTCGGGTACAAATGGTGTATTGGAATTTACAGTGCTAGCGGCACCTTCGTCATCAAGTTTGTCTTTGGAAACGACGGCTGCTTACGTGAAGGCAAGTAGCAAAAAAGTTAAACTAAACTTAGTGCCATAATGAACAGGCTGAAATATTTATTTTTACTTCTTTTTATGTTTGTTGGCAGCATTGCTATGGCCCAACAAGTGGTTTCAAAGTTGAAAACACAGATAATGAATATTCCGATCCCCGATGGTGTGGGCGTAGATGTAATAAACGGTCAGGGATACGGTTCAGCATTATCTGTCGCAACCCCAGCATCGGTATTATACCGAATCGCGGGGGTGGACCATATTATTTCCACACCGTCCTACAGCAATAAACCTTTGCCTACAATTCATTTAATTAAAAAAAATGGGGAATGGACGCTTGAAAATTTTTATCCAGACGTTACCATGGGCGGTGGAAGAAATTATGTGTTCATCGATTCGACTACTATTGTTTTCGCGGATCATGGAATGGAGGGTGTACAGCCAAGACCCTTTGGAGATGTATGGTTGTGTAAAAATATTGACAATAAATTGCAGTGGACGAAAGTTTCATCGATTAAGTCATTTTATCACTCAGTTGCCGCTGGTGATTTAACAAACGATGGCAAATTTGATGTCATTGGTTTACAAATGGGCGTAATCGATGGCTGGGGTGGAGTTGCTGGTTTACATACTTATACACAAGAACCCAATGGTACATTTGTCTTGAATAAAGATGCAATTTCAGATGCGCGATGGACTAATGAGCATATTGCTGGGCAAGGTTCTATATTAATTGCGGATATTATGGGAGATAAGCGGCCTGAAATAATCGAAGGTCAATATGGTCGAGGGCCCAAACCCTATGGTTTAGCAATTTTTCAATATGATGAAACCACAAAAAATTATCAGTTCGTCAAACAAACCCCTGATGTAGGCGAATTAGCAAATCCTGACCAAGGCTCGACTTCAATTAAAACAGGCGATTTCGATAAGGATGGCTTGGTTGATTTGGCTGTCGCTTCTGAAGGATTACCACATGATAATATACAGATATGGAAAGGAAATGGGAAAGGAGATTTTACACCGGGTCAGCTGTTAAATTACGGGGACAAATATGTTCAATTTCCTGATAGTACAAACTTTTTCAGAGAGTTTGAGATTGCTGATGTCAATAATGATGGATGGTTAGATATCATTGTGCATCCTTTTAATTTTGGGTCAAAATTCAGAATTAACCCTACCTTTCCTCCCTTGCCCAATTCAAATACTACAGGTGAAGGAATTATGCTTCAACATTCCATTTGGATCAATCAAAAAGGAAAGTTTAGTACGTTGGCCGCAGATCTGTCCTTTAAAGGAATTAGGCCTGGTTTTATGAAAGGTTTTAAAATTGGCAATGAATTGCGATTTTTTGGCTATGAAAATGCAATGACAGCTTCCAACGTACATCAATTTAAAATTTATGAGGTAAGCATAGGTTTTTGTAATTCGGTAATAAAACCTCAATTTTCAGCTTCTCAATATTCATTTTGTGGGTCAGGTTCCGCCAAAGTCAACTTAACTAACGGACAAAGTGGGGATTCTTACCAATGGAGTTATGCTGGAAAACAAGAAACAAATGCAACACCTTCAATCGAAATAGGGCAAGCAACAAAAATAAGTGTTGTTAAAACTGACGCTTTGGGTTGTAAAATTTCTTCAGATACCATTACGATCAACAAACTGCCTCAGCCACTTATTCCAACAATTAGTCAGGATAATGCCAAAATGTATGTTTCGTCTAATGTTAATGGGAATACGTGGTTTAAAGATGGTGTTCAATTAAAAGATACTACTCAAAAAATTAAACCGATTGCTGCTGGTGTTTATTCCGCAAAAACAACTCTTAATGGTTGTGCAAGTTCAATGAGTGATGGGATTTATTTTGTTGGCGAAAATGTGCTTGCCACCCAACAAGAATCCTCGCTCTTCGTATCTCCCAATCCTTTTCAAACGAGTTTATTTATCAATTTTCCGATTGAATGGGGAAATTCTGTTCGTATTAATTTAATAGACATGAAAGGTGCTAAGGTGTTTTTCAAAGAAAAAGTCATTAACCATGAAACGCTTTCATTAAATCAATTAGCCCCAGGTACTTATTTGTTAGAGATGGAATCTATAACGGACTCTACAAAATCTCGCCGATTTAAAGTCGTGAAGATGGCAGAATAGTATTTGATCTACTCTTTATATCGAAAAGACCACGTTTGTGGTCTTTTTTTTGCCCTTGACTTATGTCAGTCGTGGGTTATTTTCAGAACGGTTCGGTTTACTGATATGCTACATTATACCACCAACAAGCCTATTTCCCGCAATTCATCCACGATTTCTCCCTGCCAGAATTGCGTAAAATCACCCATGCCACCTTGCGTATATTCCTTTTGGAAATCCTCAAATGTCCAGGTTTTGCCCGGGCCGATGGATATGCGATCTAACATGTTGACAAGCCACGTTCCCAATGCTTCCGGTACGGGCAATTCCACTTCCTCCCGACCCATGCTCATGCACAATGTCGTCTTACCTCGGCCAACTTTGCCTAAGCTTGGGGCTGGGCCGAGCCAACAAATTTTGGTATTCGGTTTAGGGAATTTTTCATCCTTCACGGTCAGTATGCGCGCGATGTAATTTTTCGGAATCTGCGTCCGCGGAATTTTGAAATCAAACCATTCCTGCAGCGGCATGTCCAACCCGATGCCGTGCATGTAATTGAACAAGGATTTCTTCAGCCCCTCACTGAATTGCGCATGATCTGTCCCCTGCGGATCCGCATGTTCCAAATCGTTATTGGCAAAGCTTCCTGGTTCCGGATTCAGGATTTGGATATGATAAGCATCCGGATTCAAGCCCACCGGACTGTGTGCCGTCAAGGCAAATTGATGCCAAAAACCGGAGTGCATCACGCCATTTTCAACGAGTTGGCGTACAACCTCCAGTGAATCAACCGTCTCCTGCGCGGTCTGGGTCGGAAATCCGTACATTAAATAGGCATGGACCAAAATACCCGCCTGCGTAAAGTTATCGGCAACTTGAGCCACCTGGGAAACCGTTACACCCTTATCGATTAACTCGAGTAATCGATCCGAGGCAACTTCCAATCCTCCCGAAACGGCAATGCATCCGGAACGGACCAACAATTGGCATAAATCCTTCGTAAAACTCTTCTCAAAACGAATATTCGTCCACCAAACCACCGTCAAATCCCGTCGTATGATTTCCAATGCTACATCGCGCATCAAAGCCGGCGGCGCTGCCTCATCCACAAA
>CANGCD010000093.1 GCA_947452215.1 Cytophagaceae bacterium
GATGTTCATGATCGGGAACTCCGAGAAGTTCACCTCCGCAACCGCTGGATCACGTGTTAAATCCTTGGGCAGGTCATTACTTGCCTTGTCCACAGCATCTTGCACACGTTGCTTAGCCACTGCGACTGGAACGTCCGTATTGAATTCAACTAAAATGACAGAAATGTCCTGTAGTGCATTTGATTTAACACTTTTTATGCCAGTTACCGATTTTAATTGCTTTTCAATCGGCTTATTGATTGTATTCTCGATATCACCGGGTGTTGTACCTGCATAAACGGTTTGAACGACCATTTGAGGCACCACGATATCTGGAAACTGCTCTTTCGGTAAGTTTGAGTAAATACCCAATCCTGCCACAAAAATGATAAATGTAAATATGTAAACTGTGGTACGGTTTTGGCCTAACCAGCCGACCATATCATAAATCAAGCCTTTCCCCTCGGGCAGTTGCTCGTTCTTCAAATTGTTCTCCATGGTTGATTTAGAATGAAATTGCTTGTCCGTCTACTAAATCTTGGTAGCCTTGCGTGATAATTAAATCTCCTGCTTGTAAACCTGTAGCGATTTCCGCTTGGCCATTGTAGGTTAAGCCAATCGTGATTACACGTGCCTTCGCTACTTTTTTGCCATTTTCTTCTACTGCCACATAAACCAAATTTCCTTTTTCGGTTTTTTGAATGATGTTTTCATCTACGACTAAAGCGTTTGCTTTTGACAAATCGTTGATGTTAATAACAGCCAATTGATTTGGTTTCAAATCACCACCTGCATTCGGAATGCGCGCTTCAATATCAAACGTACGAGTTAATGGATTTACCATTTTAGAGACCAATGAAATACGTGCTGTTATTTCTTTGTTGATATCTGGGAACTTGATATTGATTGGATCTCCCTGTTTCACTGAACCTACATAGGCATCAGCAATCTTGGCAGAAATTTTCAAGTTGCCTAAGTTCACGATTTGAACGATTGGCAAACCTGGAGCACCCATTTCGCCCTCTTTTTGACGAACGATTTCAATCGTACCTGAGATAGGAGCTACCACACGTGATAAGCCTAATTGTGCACGCAACGTAACCAAGCGCTTCTCTAAAGATTCTTTATTTGATTTAGCGCTTAAGTATTGAACTTCTGTGCCGATTTGTTGGTCCCAAAGTGTCTTTTGCTTATCAAATAAGGTCTTTGCCAATTCCAATTGGTGTTTCACTTCTTCCATAGATTCCTTCAAGATGCTGTTGTCCAAAGTCGCAATCAATTGACCTTTCGAAACTTGTTGGCCCGCTACCACTGGCAACGATACAATCATACCACCTGTTTGTGGGCTAACCAACACCGTATTTTCAGCAACGACATTACCTTGCGCTTCCACAAAATGTTTAAAAGCTACAGGAGCGATCGGCGTTACGGCTACCGCGATAACCTTTGTTGAGGACTTTTCTTTTCCAGCGCCAAGCTCTTTTTCTAAAGCAGCGATTTTAGCGTTGATGACATTGGCCTCTGATTTCAAGTTGGCCAATTCCGTTTTCTTGTCTACCGACTTATTGCATGCTGCAAATAAGATGATGGCACTTAGGAGGATTGATAATTTTTTCATGTTTGTATTATTCTGAGTATAGAGTTCCATTTGATTTTGCTAGTTCTACTTTCGCGATTAACGCATTGTAGAGAGCGGTAAAGTAATTTCCTTGAGATTCTTTGATGGATGTTTCTGCGTTTAGAACTTCCAAATTTGAACCTACCCCTTGTGTATATTTCACACGCGTTACACGTGAAATTTCATTGGCTAAGTCAAGATTTGCTTTTTGTTCTTTCAAAGACTCTAAAGCGTTTTTCAAGGAAATGATCGACTGGCTGCGTTGTAAATCGATGGACGATTTTAACAAATCGTAACTTTGACGAACTTTCAAAAGGTTATTAGCCGATTGTACTGCCTTGTATTTCTTTGAATTCCCGTCGAAAATTGGGATTTGGAGAGAAAAGCCGATGGTTGCATTATCGAACCAAGACTTCGACACTAAATCGCCAAAGCTATTAGCACCCGCATTGTATCCGTAATTCGCAGACGCAACCAAGCGCGGCAAATATCCTGCCTTGATGCTTTTCAAATCCAATTCAGCTAAATTTTCCTGTGTTTTCAGGATTGAGTATTCGATGCGATTACCATAATTGAAAGGTAAATCTTGATCTTCCAATAAACGGTTACTCAATTCAATTTGCTCCAGGGTTTCGGCTAAGCGAATCGCCGTTTCCATGGGATAACCCATTTGAAACTTCAATAGTGAATAGCTTAATTCTTGCAAGCGGTAGACATTCTCTAATTCAGTTCGCAAGTTGTTCGCTTGAACCTCTAAGCGTTGAACGTCAATTTTCTCTACAAAGCCTTGCACATTTAATGCCTTAGTCTCTTTTAATAGCGTATCTAGACGGCCCACGTTGGCTTGTAAAATGGAAAGGCGCTTTTCGTTAACTAGAATACCATAATAGGCTTTCATCACGTTTTCAGCTACTTGCTGCTTGGATTGCTTGAGTGTCTTCACGGATAAATCCTTGTATACTTCTGAGGCTTTTAAGCCAAGTAAATAAGTCCCATCGAAAAGCAATTGATTTACAGCAACACTCGTATTTCCTGAATTCGTTACACCAAATTTGGCCGCGATTAATTCGTCGGGCTTAGCTGCTGGGTTAAAAATACTTGCCGGGATAAAGACACGCTGAAGAATCAAGCTATTCTGATAGCCAATCCCCGCGTTCACTTGCGGCAGGCCTATGGCCTTGATCTCGTTAATTTTAGCACTTGCGTTCTGCAAGTCGATTTGGCTATTTTTCACCTGCACATGGTGGACAATGGCATAATCCACAGCATCTTTTAAGCTGAAAGATTGTGCACTTGCCGACAAGGAGCCAAGTAAAAATAGACCGGCATAGATTTTTCTTAGGCGGATCATGATTTTAAATTGTTTTGGTAAGATGTATAAAGCGTTAATCCTTTGTCGGTTAAAATACCCCGCATAAAAATGTCAATTAAGACAAGCTGGGTTTCGTACAAGGATAATTTATTCGTAGGGTAAAATTCTGGGTTGAAGGCTAAGTTAACTTCCGCCATGCGCAAACGTGCAAGTAATTCGAAGTCGATATCATTTCGGAAATACCCAAACTGCGCGCCTTTTTTAAAGTCGGCAATCAGATTTTCATGAATGCACTTTTCTCCATGCTCTGTAAAAAGTTGAAAGGCTTTGGGGAAGTATTTCTGAATTTCAAAAAGCAAACGGGGATTCATTTGGGTCAACAAATCTTTTGTCATTTCGAAAGATTTAAACATCTTCTCAATCACGTTGGAATAGAGTCGATCAAGCTCTGCCCACTTCTCCACATCTTGCTCTATGAAGTCTTTTACTACTTCATAGACCATAGATTCTTTGTCAGGAAAATGTTGATAAATCGTTTTTTTCGAAATGCCAAGTTCAGATGCAATCGCATCCATTGTCACGGTCTTAACACCATAACGAAAGAATAATTCAGCCCCTTTTCCTAGAATACGCGATTTCATTTGCTTGACCCCTTGATTAATCGGGAAGCAAAACTATGGAAACTTTTACAGACTACAAAGTTTTCTTGTATTATTTTTAGATGAACGGAATATTAAGAGGCTTAACGGCCGAAGTCATCTTGCAGTCGAACGATATCCGATTCGTCCGAAGGATTTTCAGAATCCGTATGCTGCCAGATCTCCGCAACAACACCCCAATGGTCTAATCCGACCAGTCGGTGACGCTTACCCACAGGGAGTGTAATGATATCATTTACCTCATAAATACCAGGTTCCGCTTGTTCATCTGTTTCTGAGATGACTACGCCGATGGGTCCTGAGGTTACTGACCATAATTCTGCGCGTCGAAAATGGTATTGCCAAGACAAACGTTTTTCTGGAGCCACTACTAAGAACTTAGGGCTTAGCTTTTGCGTAATTTGAATCGCGTCCATCGAAAGCTGCGGAAAGAATTGTGCCGCAAACTTCGTCGCCTGGCTTTCGTCTAAGACAAAGAATCCTCCCCAAGGGCGGTTATGATCTTTGTCGACAATGGTATATCCTTGAGAGGTAATATATGTTTCGACTTGTGCGAAGACATCTGTGGCCGGCGTTGATCCTGTAAATTTCATAGCACAAAAATAAAAAAAAGACGGGAGAGAACCCCCGTCTTTTCCATTTATAACGTTTTAACGTTTTACATTGTCCAACCTGCGCGGTACTCACGCTTCACGAATTGATTCGCTGCTTCGAAATTGGTAATGCGCATATTCGCCGCATCCCACTCAAGCTGCTGGCGTCCAATGTACTTCGCATTCCGGCCTTCGCCCTCACGCAACATGTACGAACGAATCGCAAGGTTACCCATTAATACCGACTCCGTAAATGGACCCGCATAGTCGAAAGGAGAACTTACTTCCATATTACCATATCCAGCTTTACAAGCCTCAACCCATTGCGTGTTATGACCCGAGTCTCCACCAATGACGCGTGGCAATGATGCTTTTGGTAATTCCGATTCATCAACACGCTTGCCGTTTTTATAAACTTTAGGATTGATACCATAGGTACCGCAAGTCATGATTCCTTTTGATCCAATCAAGATAACCCCATTAGAGCCATCCGCATCACCGATAACCTCAGTAGCAGGAATACCCGCTGGATGAGGTGCACGAAGACCTCCATCAAACCAAGTCAATTTTACATTCGACTTGTTTTTCGCAGATGGACCATAGTTCAAGGTTACCATCGATGATGGAGGACATCCTTCTGGAATCCACTCAGGAACCCAATCCGTTAAGAATACGGATCCAACTGAACATTCTACGTTTAATGCATCACGGATACCTAATACTTTGAATGGAGGATCTAATAAGTGACATCCCATATCACCTAAGGCGCCTGTACCATAATCCCACCAACCGCGCCATTTGAATGGTACAAATGCTGGGTTAAACTCACGGTATTTAGAGGGTCCTAACCATAAATCCCAATCCAATTCTGCTGGCACGGGATGCCCTGCAGCTGGATACGATATACCTTGTGGCCATACCGGACGATTTGTCCAAACCAATACTTCAGATACTTTTCCAATAACTCCACCATCAAACCACTCCATCATTTTACGAACGCCATCGCCTGATGAACCTTGATTACCCATTTGAGTAACCACTTTCATTTCACGAGCCTTTTCAGTCATCATACGCGCTTCATAAATGTCGTGCGTCAATGGCTTTTGAACGTATACGTGTTTTTTACGACGCATCGCTTCCATCGCAATCGTGGTGTGCGTATGATCGGGTGTTGAAACGATAACCGCATCCACATTATCTCCTTCGGCTTCTAAGGCTTTACGGAAATCCCGGTAATAATTCGCTTTAGGGAAATCTTTACGCGACTGAACAGCGCGACGATCATCCACATCAACTAAGGCAACGATGTTTTCTTTGCCTTTATTAAATGAATTCATTATATCACTCTGGCCTTTTCCGCCAGCACCGATACCCATGATATTTAATTTGTCGGAAGGAGCCGTAAAGCCCTTGCCTAATACGTGCCGCGGAACAATGTAAAAGCTACCTGCAGCTAATCCAGCTTTTTTAAGAAAGTCTCTCCGTGAATTATTTCCCATAGTTTAATTGATTTAGATTGGTAAGACGTAATGGCGTATTTCACTCGCTTACAGTCAAGACCCTAAGTTGCCAAAATACCTCGAAATAAGCAATTCTTTTCTTGATATTTTGCAAATCTGTCGGCCTAAAGCAGGATAACAAAAAAAGGGGATTCGTTTCCGAATCCCCTTTTGATCAAAACTTAAAACAAATATTATTCTGCTTTCTTAGATTTCTTCTCTAATTTTTTGATCGCTTGCTCACGCTCAGCACCTTCCATTTGCTCTTTCAAAGCAGATAAAGCTCCGATATCACCCATTGTCGACTTCTCAGCAGTTACTGTCGCTGTCTTCTCTGTAGTTTTTGTTGCTTTTTTCTTCTCTACTTTTACTTCTTCAACTGGCGCACCTGAGAATGTACGTGTGTGCGAAAGAATAATCTTACGATCATCTTTGTGGAATTCCGTTACTACGAAATCCAACGCCTCACCCGCTTCAGCAGCTGACTCATCTGCTTTCGTCAATTGCTTCAATGGAGCCAAACCTTCGATACCGTAAGGTAATTCTAAAGTCGCCATCTTGTCATTTTTCGAAATAACAGTTGCCTTGTGAACAGAACCTACTGTGAATACACTTTCAAACGTATCCCAAGGATTCTCTTCTAATTGCTTGTGACCTAATGCTAAACGGCGGTTGTCCGCGTCTAACTCAATCACGATAACATCTAATGAATCGCCAACTTTAACGAATTCTGATGGATGTTTGATTTTCTTAGTCCATGACAAGTCAGAAACGTGTACCAAACCATCGATACCTTCTTCTAACTCAAGGAATAAACCAAAGTTAGTCAAGTTACGAACAGTTCCTTTGTGCTTCGTTCCTACTGCATATTTAGACAACAAATCTGTTTTGTTCCAAGGATCTTCAGTCAATTGCTTGATACCTAATGACATCTTGCGCTCAGAACGATCCAATGTCAACACTACTGCTTCCATTTCATCGCCTACTTTCAAGAAATCTTGTGGGTTACGCAAGTGCTGAGACCATGACATCTCAGAAACGTGGATCAAACCTTCAACGCCTGGCAATACTTCTAAGAAAGCACCGTAATCCGCAACGTTAACGATTTTACCTTTTACTTTTGATCCAACCTCAACCTCAGCAGCTAAAGCTTCCCAAGGATGTGCTTGTAATTGCTTCATACCTAATGAGATACGTTTCTTGTTCTCATCAAAGTCTAACACAACTACTTGGATTTTTTGATCTAATTTCAACACCTCTTGTGGGTGGTTGATACGTCCCCACGAGATATCTGTAATGTGCAATAAACCATCCACACCACCTAAGTCGATGAACACACCGAAATTAGTCATGTTTTTGATCACACCTTCTAATACTTGACCTTTATCTAAGTTGTTCAAGATCAATTGACGTTGCGCCTCTAGATCTTTCTCGATCAATACTTTGTGAGATACAACTACGTTGTCATTTGTATGGTTGATCTTAACCACCTTAACTTCCATATTTTTACCAACAAAAATATCGAAATCACGGATTGGCTTCACATCAATTTGTGAACCTGGCAAGAATGCCTCGATTCCAAAAATATCGACGATTAAACCACCTTTTGTACGACGTTTTACGAAACCATTGATGATTGTATCTTCTTCCAAAGCTTTCTCAATGTTCGTCCAAGCGCCCATTACCTTCGCTAATTTGCGAGATAAAATCAATTGGCCATTTGAATCTTCTTGATTCTCAATGTAAACTTCTACTTCATCCCCAGCTTTCAAATCCGGCATATCGCGGAATTCAGATGCAGATACTAAACCATCAGATTTAAATCCAATGTTTACAATTACTTCACGGTCTGTTTTGCTCACAACAACCCCCTTCACAACTTCCTTCTCAGTTACCGAATTAAGAGTAGCCTCGATAGCTGCCTCCATTTGTGCTTTTTGATCCTCTGTGTAATTACCACCGAATCCTTTTCCTTCAACTAAATCCCAGTCGAAATCTTTTTTAACTTTTGACATATTTGATCGCCCTAGATACATCAACACGCTGGGCTAACGTGCTGAATTTAAGTGTAAAACAATTTTTAAATTGGGGTGCAAAGATAGAAAGAATAATTTTATTTTCAAGCAAATTCTCTAAATTGGATGTTCAATAACCTATTTGCCATGAAAAAAACCGTTATCCGGCTCGCGACAGCCATTTTTGCTTGTTCCTTTTTTATGGGCATGGCGCAAACTAAATCCCTCAAAACCAACATGTTAATTTCAGAAAAGCCTTTTGGCCAAACAGCCTCCAATGAATCCGTAACCCTCTACACATTGAAGAATACCCAAGGTATGGAGGTCCATATCATGAATTATGGTGCCATCATCACCAAAATCATCGTGCCCGATAAAAACGAAGTCATGGAAGATGTGGTGCTAGGTTTCGATAAGGTAGATGACTACATCAAAGATTCTCCCTATTTCGGTGCAGTTGTAGGTCGTTATGGGAACCGCATTGCTGCCGGAAAATTCAGCCTAGATGGAAAAAGTTACTCCTTGGCCGCACAAAATAATGGCCAGCACCTACATGGGGGCTTAAAAGGCTTTGATAAAAAAGTTTGGAGAACGATTTCTCAACATGGAGCAAGCCTAACACTTGCCTACCTTTCCAAAGATGGCGAAGAAGGTTTTCCTGGCAACCTCGAGGTGCAAGTGACCTATACTTTAGGCGACGACAATGCTCTTTCCATGGATTATGTTGCCAAAACGGACCAAGCCACGGTTCTGAACATTTGCAATCACTCCTATTTCAACCTATCTGGAAACGTTAAGCGAGATGTGCTTGATCATAATATTCAGTTAAATGCCCCTTTCTTTATTCCGATCGATAAGGTGCTAATCCCAACAGGCGAGGTTAAAACTGTAAAAGGTGGACCATTCGATTTTACATCCGCTAAAAAAATTGGCTTGGATATTAATGCGTCCGACGAGCAAATTGCGTTTGGCGGCGGATATGACCATTGCTATGCTTTTGATAAAGCTCCTGGTGCTTATGGCAAAATCGCGCGCGTGGAAGACCCCACATCGGGTCGGGTGATGGAAGTGTTCACCACAGAACCAGGCGTTCAATTCTATACAGGAAATAATTTAGATGGGCATTTAATTGGGAAATATGGTGCCGTGTACCATAAGCGAACAGGTTTCTGCTTAGAAACGCAGCATTACCCAGATTCTCCCAATAAACCTAACTTCCCGTCGACGGTACTACGTCCCGGAGAAACCTATACGTCGAAAACTGTTTATCAGTTTTCTGTGCAATAATTGAATTTTTTTTGCGTTCGGCGGTAGACGCTGCCGGGGTCATGACCCCGGCAGCGTCACCTTCGCTTCGTTCCAAAGTATATCCATCTCCGCGAGCGTCATTTCTTGTAAATTCTTGCCCATTTCGGCCGCACGACGCTCTAAATGCTGAAAACGATAAATGAATTTCCGATTTGTCCGTTCAACCGCCTGATCCGGATTGATGTCAATAAAGCGCGCAAAGTTCACCAAGCTGAATATCAAATCACCCAGCTCTCCTTCCGCCTCCTCTTTTTGGCTAAGCGTTAAATCTTTCCCTACAAAGGTCTCTTTGAATTCTCCCAGCTCTTCTTCCACCTTCTCCCAAACTTGCTCTTTTTCTTCCCAATCAAAACCCGCTCCGCGTGCCTTCTCCTGTATCCGCATGGCTTTCACCAAAGCAGGCAAGGAACTCGGTACACCGGATAACACTGACTTATTTCCCTCCTTTAATTTCAGGGCTTCCCAGTTGGCCTTCACTTCCTCCTCCGTCTCCGCCACCACATCCCCATAAATATGCGGATGGCGAGAAATCAACTTCTCACAAATACCATTTAACATTGATGTCGCATCAAAGTCACCCGTCTCTGAGCCAATCTTACTATAAAAAACCAAATGCAGCATGACATCCCCAATCTCCTTTCGGATCTCAGCCATGTCTTTTGACAAAATAGCATCCGACAACTCATATGTCTCCTCGATGGTCAAATGACGCAAGGTATCCATCGTCTGCTTTTTATCCCACGGGCATTTCTCCCGCAAATCATCCATGATGCACAATAGTCGATCAAAGGCCTCCGCCGCTGCTGGGTATCTCATGCTTATGGGTTTAATCCGTATACACGGACATAATCAATCAAAAACTTATTCGGGAAAATCGTGTCATCAACGCCTTTTTGTCCACCCCAATCTCCACCAATTGCTAAGTTTAACAAAATGTGTTGTTTCTTATCAAAAGGCCATTCTTCCCAGCCTTTTCCCGTATTTTCAAAATAGAAATATTGTTTGCCA
>CANGCD010000094.1 GCA_947452215.1 Cytophagaceae bacterium
ATGAAGCGTCGATCAATTCGAACAAATCTGCACAAGATGCTAAGAACACTGAAATCGATGGCAAGTTTACTAGCCAGGCTTCTGCCCTAACAACTGAGAAATCAGATCGTGAGAATGCTATTACAAATGAGCGTACTGCTCGTGAATCAGCTATTTCAACTGAAAGTTCTACTCGTGCTGCTGATTTCGTAACAGAAAGAAGTGCTCGTACGGCTGCTATTGACGCAGAGAAAACAGATCGTAACGCTGCTATTGCTACAGAGCGTGTTTTACGTGAGGCTGCTATCTCAACAGAAAGTTCAGCTCGTGCTGCTGATTTCGTTACAGAAAGAAGTGCTCGTACGGCTGCTATTGACGCGGAGAAATCAGATCGTAATGCTGCCATCGCTACTGAGCGTGGTTTACGTGAGGCTGCTATCTCAACAGAAAGTTCAGCTCGTGCTGCTGATTTCGTAACGGAAAGAAGCGCTCGTACGGCTGCTATAGACGCTGAGAAAACAGATCGTAACGCTGCCATCGCTACTGAGCGTGGTTTACGTGAAGCTGCTATTTCTGCAGAAGGTGCTGCTCGTATTGCCGCATTGGCATCTGAGAAATCAGATCGTGAGGCTGCAATATCTAATTTGACTTTATCAACTGGTAACGTTAAGTCGGCCGTTGATGCTGAGCGTTCAGCACGCGAAGCTTCCCTAGCAACAGAAAGTTCAGCTCGCGCTGCCGATTTCGTAACTGAAAGAAGCGCTCGTACGGCTGCTATTGACGCAGAGAAATCAGATCGTAACGCTGCCATCGCTACTGAGCGTGGTTTACGTGAAGCTGCTATCTCATCAGAAAGTTCAGCTCGTGCTGCTGATTTCGTTTCAGAAAGAAGTGCTCGTGCGGCTGCTATTGACGCAGAGAAAACAGATCGAAACGCTGCCATCGCTTCTGAGCGTGGTTTACGTGAGGCTGCTATCACATCAGAAAGTTCAGCTCGTGCTGCTGATTTCGTAACTGAAAGAAGCGCTCGTGCGGCTGCTATAGACGCTGAGAAAACAGATCGTAATGCTGCCATCGCTTCTGAGCGTGGTTTACGTGAGGCTGCTATCTCATCAGAAAGTTCAGCTCGTGCTGCTGATTTCGTAACAGAAAGAAGTGCTCGTACTGCTGCTATTTCAACTGAAAGTTCAGCTCGTGAGGCTGCGATTGCGGCCCTAAAAACTTCTCAAGATGCGAAGTACACAGAAATCGATGTCAAGTTCTCTAGCCATACGGCTGACTTAGCTTCAGAGAAATCAGATCGTGAGGCTGCGATTACGGCTGAACGTACAGCACGTGAGACTGCTATTTCATCTGAAAGAACTGCTCGATTAGCTTTGGCATCTACCTTAAATAGCAATCTTGCCGGAATCCAAAGTTCATTATCTGCTGGTGTGTCCTCGGTTGGTTCATCTTTAACAAAAGGTCAAATCATCGTAGGTGATGTAAATAATATAGCTGCTTCTGTAGCTATGACGGGTGATGTAACAATTAACGAATCGGGTGCTACAAGTATCGCTTCCAACAGCATTAATTCTGCTAAAATTGCGAACGGAACAGTTGCCAATGAAGATTTGGTTAATAAATCAGTCACCATTGGTTCAAACCAAGTAGACTTGGGTGGTTCTACCACCACACTTGCAGGTTTAACTTCCGTTTCTGCTACTACATTCACAGGTAATTTAGCGGGTAACGCAAGTAGTGCGAGCACGTCGACTACCAAGGCTTTGGGTGACTCGACTGTTAATATTGCAACAACAGAATTTGTTGCTCGTGGTTTAGCTTCCAAAGTCAATACTGCTTATGTGGCTACTGCCATTGCTGGTATTCAAGCTCAATTGAATGCAGGTGTTTCAGCAATAGGTTCAACATTATCAGCTGGAAAAATCATCGTAGGTAATGCAAGCAATGTGGCTTCCGCTGTAACTATGTCGGGTGATGTTCAAATCACTGATGCCGGATTAACAAGCATCGCATCCAACAGCGTTACGTCTGCTAAAATTGCGAATGGAACAGTTGCCAATGAAGATTTGGCCAATAAGTCGGTGACCATTGGTACCAACCAGGTTGACTTAGGTGGATCTACTACCTCATTAGCTGGATTAACTTCCGTTTCTGCTACTACATTCACTGGTGATTTAACGGGTAATGCAAGTTCTGCAACGAAATTAGCTGCAACCAAAACTATTGGAATGACAGGAGACATCACTTGGACAAGTGCTGGATTTGATGGAACTGGCGATGTAACTGGAGTCGCAGCAATTGGTGCTGGTAAAGTGACCAATAGCATGTTAGCAGGTGGAATCGATTTAACGTCGAAAGTAACGGGTATACTTCCATTAGCAAATTTACCTGCTGATTTGAGTACAAAATTAGGAACGGCTACAACTTCTTCCGCTGGCCTACTTTCGTCGGCAGATTGGACAACTTTCAATGGTAAACAAAATGCCATTACCTTGACTACGACGGGTACTTCAGGTGCTGCTACGTTCTCAGGAGGTACATTGAATATTCCAAACTACGCGACAGGTAATTCAGCTGGATTTACAGGGAATTTGGCCGGCGATGTTACTGGAACTCAAGGGGCTACTGTAGTAAGTAAAATCAATGGAGTAGCATTGTCAAGCTTAGGAACAGGTATTTTGAAAAACACAACGGGTACGGGTGTTCCGTCGATCGCAATTGCGTCCGACTTCCCTACCTTGAACCAAAATACAACAGGATCTGCGGCAACTGCCATTTCAGCATCTACGCAAGCGCTGAGTGATTCAACGACGAACATTGCGAATACCTTATTTGTAACGCGTGGTTTGTCTTACAAAGCGAATAAAACGTATGTTGATAATGCGTTAACTGCAAAAGCAGCTTTAGCCTCACCTATTTTTACGGGTGCTCCTTCTTTGCCAACCGGTACGTTAGGTATTACACAAACTTTAGGTGATTCGACGACAAAATTAGCTACCACAGAATTTGTAGCTTCAGGTTTAACGTCTAAAACGAACAAAGCCTACGTAGATAATGCGTTAGCTTTAAAAGCAGGTTTAGCTTCACCAGTTTTCTCGGGAACACCTTCTTTACCAACTGGAACTACAGGTGTTACGCAATCTTCTAATAACAACTCGACCAAATTGGCAACTACGGCCTATGTTGATAATGCTGTTTCTGGAAAAGCATCTACATCATCTCCAACCTTTACAGGTACGGTGACATTGCCTTCGGGAGCTGTTGGTGTAACACAAAGTGCTGGTAACAACTCGACAAGATTAGCAACAACTGCTTATGTAGATAATGCTATTACAGGTAAAGCTTCAACTGCTTCTCCTACTTTCACGGGTACGCCAACTTTACCTTCGGGAACGATTGCGTCAACACAAACAGCTGGTGACTCAACGACGAATCTTGCGACTACATTGTTTGTAACTCGTGGCTTAGCAACTAAAGTAAATAAAGCTTATGTAGATAATGCGGTGTTGGCAAAAGCTGCCTTGACTTCTCCAATCTTTACGGGTTCACCATCTTTACCTACTGGTACTGTTGGGATCACTCAAACAGTAGGCGATAGTACCACGAAAATGGCAACGACTGCATTTGTAGCTGGAGGCTTAGCTTCCAAGGTAAACAAAGCTTATGTAGATAACTTGGTTCAAACATCTATCGCATCGGTTACTACTCAAGCAACAACGACATCCGTGTCTCAAGCACTGGGAGATAGTACAACCAAATTAGCGAATACAGCTTTTGTTGCCATGGGATTAGCAACTAAAACAAATAAAACCTATGTAGATAATTTAGTAGGATTGAAAGCGAATATTAATTCACCAACGTTTACCGGTACGCCAATGCTTCCTTCTGGGACTATCGCAACCACTCAAACAGTGAATGATTCTACAACAGCCTTAGCAACTACATTGTTTGTAACACGGGGATTAGCAACTAAGGTGAATAAGACCTATGTCGATAATTTGATAACCGCTAAAGCGCCATTAGCATCACCAGATTTAACGGGAACTCCTACGGCGCCAACGGCTACAGTGGGTACGAAAACGACTCAGATTGCAACAACGGCCTTTGTAGATGCTGCTTTAACAGCAAAAGCGCCATTAGCATCTCCAGATTTAACGGGAACTCCTACAGCGCCAACGGCATCAACGGGAACCAACACAACTCAAGTTGCAACTACTGCCTTTGTCAAATCGTCAATGGAAGCAACAACGGTTAAAATTGGTTCATCTGGAACTTCCAATGGAAACGGTGTTAGAATTGGAAATGCTCGATTTACAATTAATAAAATAGCTCCTACTGCCACTAGTTCATCGTCAACTAGTGCAATTATTACAGTAAGTGAAGTGTTAGATGCTGGGATTTATGTATTTAAACCATCACAAAATAGTCTAACACTTACTTTACCTACTGCGAAAGGAGTAAATGGTTTAGTTCAGGCCTTGCCAAATGCAGCCGTTGGTGATGTTTTCACAATGTTACTTGTAAATGGAGGTTCTAATAGTTTTACTATAGAAGTAAATGCTGATAACTCAATTACTAAGATAAATTCCTCTATGGGTGTTAGTAACAGTAGTACTGCAAATTCAAGAGTTATCTATTTCAGAGTAACAAGTATTACGAACGGAAGTGAAACAATCACCATTTATTAATATCACTATGAAACATCTAACGCTCAGTATATTAATCTGTTTGGCTGCATTTACCTCCCACGCTCAAAAGTTGATGAACGCAACGTTGAGCGGTGGGGGGGCAACCAAGATGGTGAATGGACGCTATTATTCCCAGGTGATCGGGCAAACAAGTGTCGCCGGTACGTACAAAAACGGATCTGTCACGATTAGACAAGGCTTTAAGCAGCCCGGTTTTAGCTTCAGTTACAAAACACAACCCTATCCGTCCACGACGAATACGGTCAAGGACGCTGAACCGGTTATTACTTTCACAGCCTTTCCTAATCCGTTTTACGATCAGTTTAAAGTATCCTTTTCGGATGCGATTGATTCTCCTACCCAATTATCACTTTATGATATGGACGCGAATCAAATTTTTGAAAAGACTTTTCCTAGCCTAATCAAGGAAATTGATGTGGCAAATTTGGCCAGTTTGCGGGCCGGAAAATACATCTTGTACATCACGCAAAATGGTAAACCGTTCACCATCACGATGATCAAGGAACTGTAATATTTTTAAGTTATTTTTAGAACTAGGAATACCGAAAGCTAATTCTCTTTGAGAGTTAGCTTTTTTGTTGGCCTATCTCCTATTAATGATTAAATTAGAGTTCAATTTAACAAGATGCCAAATAAGCTTTTTACTGACCCAAAACATTTTGAAGCCATTTTTCACGAAGCGGCCATCGGTATCTTGGTGACCAATGCCCAGTTTAACATCATTCAATCCAATGAATACTTACAGAGTCTCTTCGGATATTCCGAATCTGAACTCCTGGGTCAAAATATTTCCATTTTAATCCCGAATCATCTCAAAAATCGGCACGAAGGTCATCTCAATCAATTAAACCACCAGCCCATCTCAAGACCCATGGGTGCCGGTTTAGACCTCAAAGCCAAACGAAAAGATGAATCCCTTTTTCCAATTGAAATTTCATTAAGCCATTTCAAATCGGACGATGGTATGCATTACATTGCCTTTGTAAGCGATGTAACACTCAAACGTAAGGTCGAAATGGAGCTCATCCTGCGCAATCAGGAGATTAATCAATTGAACGAATCGCTCGAAGCGGAAGTCGAAGCACGTACCCAAGCACTTCAAAATACCCTGGAAAAACTCGAGTTGCAAACGAAAGAACTCGAACTTTCCCTTCAAAAAGAAATCGAACTAGGCGACCTAAAAACCCGCTTCGTTTCCATGGCCTCCCACGAATTCAGAACTCCCCTAACGTCCATTCTCTCCTCTGCTGCCCTGATTGAAAAATATGTGCAGGCGGAAGACCAACCGAAAAGGAGCCAACATATCCAACGAATCAAATCCTCCGTCGCGCATTTGACCGAAATCCTCGAAGAATTTTTATCTGTAGGTAAACTCGAAGCCGGCAAAGTGGAGGTTCGGCCCGATACCTTCTCGATCGATGAGTTTTTACGAGATCTCATTACGGAATTGGACGGCATGCGCCGACCAGGCCAAGAAATTGAATTACAATTAGAAGGGCTTTTGGGCGATTTTGTCTCGGATACGTCCATGTTACGAAAAGTGCTTTTGAATGGGTTATCCAATGCCTTGAAATTCTCGCAAAAAAATGTCTTTTTGAAGGCTTTGAAACAAGGAGAAATCCTATCGATTGAAATTATCGATCAAGGTATTGGAATTAGTGAGGCCGATCAAAAACATTTGTTTGAACGATTCTTCCGAGGTGGAAATGCGAACATCATCCCGGGAACGGGTTTAGGTCTACACCTCATGGATCGTTACATGCGCCTGCTCGGCGGTGAATTGCAATTGATAAGTGCCCTAGGGCAAGGAACTACCTTACGAATTAAACTACCTGGAATATATGCCAACTAAAATTCTCATCATCGAAGATAACATTGATATTCGCGAGAATACCGCTGAATTGTTAGAGTTATCAGGTTACCAAGTTGAAACAGCATCGGATGGAATCGAAGGCGTTCGATTAGCCAAGAGTAGCCTGCCTGATGTCGTCATTTGCGATATCATGATGCCAAATTTGGATGGTTTCGGTGTTTTACACGTTTTTTCGAATCACCCTGAACTCGCACGAATTCCTTTTATTTTCCTAACAGCTAAAACCGATCGTGCCGATATGCGTAAGGGCATGGAAATGGGTGCTGATGATTATTTAACCAAACCCTTTCAGGAAGTTGAATTATTGAAAGCGATAGAGTCGCGTTTAAAAAAACAACGCCCAGCTGTATCCCCTTCCCCTGAATTAAATCAAACGGATGTTGCCTTCGCCGAAGAAGCACTCGCATTCCTGGATTTTGAGCATTTTGAATCAGAAAAAAAACATCAAACACTAGGTAAAAAAGCGGTGATATATTCAGAGGGCGATACACCCACCCGATTGTACTACCTGATCAAGGGAAAAGTGAAAACCTACCATACTAATCGGGAAGGTAAATATTTCATCACATCTTTTGTGAAACCGGGAGAGTTTTTCGGATTTGTGGATATTTTGGAAAATCAAGCGTATCGAGAATCCGCTGAAACGCTTGAGGATGTTCAAATTATCAGTATTCCCGTGCGTGATTTTAAGCAAAAAGTAAATGATAATATTCACATTGAAATCTTCTTCCGAAAAGCATTAACAGGCTATTTATTGAAAAATGAATCGATTCTGTTCTCCATGGCCTATCAATCGCTCCGTAAAAGGGTTGCTCAAGCCTTGGTTGAATTAGTTAAAACCTATGGGCAAGCGGAAGAAGGTCCTGTGACCATGCGTTTATCCCGTGAAGACCTTGCTTCTCGCGTAGGAACTGCTACGGAATCTGTCATTCGTACCTTAAGTGATTTTAAAAAAGAAGGGCTTATTGAAGTTAAAGGCGCCGAAATGACCATTATCAAGCCTGACGCCTTAGCTAACCTAAAATATTAGGAAAAGGGATGGCATATGATAGGGCTCAGTGGGGAATGCTGTAAATAGGCAGATTGCGTCATAGCAATACCCCACGCACCTCGGAATAACAGAAGAAAGGCTATTCCCCATCCTAAATATTGAAAAACGTGGTTAAATCGCGTGATCTTATTAATTCCCCAAAGGCTTACCTTTAGTGCAGGTAAGGTCGCTACTCCAAATGCGATCATACTCATGGCTCCCAACCAAGCATTGGACTGCAACAAGGCAATACTCAAACCGCCTAAAACGAGTCCACAGGGCAATAATCCATTGCTCATCCCTAAGAAAAAATAACCTGCCACACCCATTCTCTTCCCGATTCGTATCAATTCTTGACCCACATAGCGATGCAAAAATTTCAAAACATTATCGCTCAGCCGCCTACTCAGTAATAGGATTAAGACAATTCCAGCAAAGAGGTAATAAACATGCCACCAGGCTGGGAATAACCAAATCGAGCCAATTTGAGCAACGAAAAATCCCAGTATGCCGTACATGAATATACGTCCTAGGTTGTACAAATTCATACGGCCCGTTTGCTTACTCGTCTGTTCAATTTGTTGCATAAGTGGGCCACACATGATGGCGCAATGCCAACTGCCCGCTAATCCTATAAAGAAAGCATAGTACCAAGAATTCATCAGTTGCTAGAAATGATTATCCGGTCTTCTTGTAAATAGTTTTTGCCCCCAACAGACCAAGTGATGGTTCTTTTCCAGGGGCCTCCCACTAAAAAACTTGTTGAGGATGTCCAATTTAAACTTGTATTATTATCCCAAATTAGTGTTTTGTCCATGGACGCATTCGATGGTCGGAAAAATTGCACGCTCGCAGCCACACATCCCTCGGGCAATTGAATCAAGATAAATTGATTTTTTGCAATGGACTTAACTTGAATTTGTTGGCTTACGGGTATCGCTTGATTTTGCAGGTTGATTTTCTCTTGATAGGCCTGTCCATCCGCATAATAGTTCTCCCCTACTAATTCAATCTTTTCATGGGACATATGGATGTAAAAATAGGCCATAAACGCCCCGAATAGAACGAACGTTACAATAATACCATGCCCCCAATGGAAGCCTTTTTTCGCTTGTTGATTACTCATCTGGTTGAATAAAACTCGTTTTTAATAATTCTTCTTTTCCTTGTTCATTTTGGATATGAATCGGGATTTTTTCCCCCTGTTTCCAGGCCCCAATTCTCGCTTTAATGAAAAATTCAGTTTTGACTTGTTTCCCTTTTTCAACCTTACCGATCCCCTTACCTATCCAAATAAGCTCCAAGGGCTTATCTACATGCACCTTGAATACTTGGTCTTCCATCGATTTATTAAGGATTTCCAAATTATAAATATTGCTTACCGTATGCAATTTTTCATCCACCTGAAAGGTCATACCTGGGGTGCGTAGTAAGGTGGATTCCCAACTTCTACGCGTAACAAGCATATACACTAAAATGCCTAGGATAAGTACGAGTACACTCGTATATGCGGCAATTCGTTTTGTGAATTTCAACTTGGTTCCACTGTTTACCCCGTTCAAAGAATCGTATCGAATCAGACCTTTTGGCTTATCAATCTTATCCATCACCGCATCACAAGCATCAATGCAGGATGTACAGCCAATGCATTCGAGTTGGTTACTTCCATTTCGTATATCAATCCCCGTTGGGCAAACCCGTACGCACCAGTGACAATCAATGCAATCTCCTTTGGTTTCGGATTTAACAGCCTTTCCTCTCGGCTCTCCTCGAACATGATCATATTGAACTAAGATTGAATTATTGTCCAAAAGTACTCCCTGCAATCGGCCATAAGGACAAACCACCATACAAACCATTTCTCTGAACCGGGCAAAAACAAAATAGAATACTGCTGTAAAAATTAGCATAGCCATAAGGCCCTTTATATGGTCTATCGGATTACCCTCTATAATTTGTAACCATTCGTGCTTACCGATGATATACATCAAGAAGGTATTGGATATAGCAAAGGCTAGTAATAAAAACAACGTGTGTTTACTACCTTTTTTAAGGATTTTCTCATTTGTCCAAGGGGATTCACTTAATCTTCGTTGGGCCTTATCATCTCCTTCAATCCAATACTCTATTTTACGAAATAGCATCTCCATGAATATGGTTTGAGGGCAAGCCCAGCCGCACCAAATTCGGCCAAATAAAACCGTGAATAAACTGATGAAAATGAGAAAGCAAACGAGCCCTAGAGCCACTAAATGGAAATCCTGAGGAAAGAAAGGAACTCCCCAAAAGATAAATTTGCGCTCCAAAACATTGAACAAAAATATCGGCTGACCTTTATGCTCTAGCCAAGGTAAACCAAATAATAGTGTCAATAATAAATAAGA
>CANGCD010000095.1 GCA_947452215.1 Cytophagaceae bacterium
ACTCGTAAATAGGTTTTTTGGTCGGTATCCCAAATCCCAATTCCTAAATCTGCGATAATTTCAGGGTGAAATTTAATTTGAATGAGTTTACAGTTTTTACCCTGGAATGTCGTGTGAGATCCGGGAAATGGGTACATGCCTCGGACCAAATTGTAAATTTCAGATCCCGTTTTCGACCAATGTACTTCACCTGTTGCGCGGGATAATTTAGGTGCAGGTTTCATAGCTGCAGCTTCATCTTGTGGCACAGGTTGTGTGGTACCGGCTTGAATCGCTAGAGCTGTTTTAACAACAAGTTTAGCTCCACGTTTCATTAGTCGGCCGTAAACATCTCCAGTCGTATCATCTGGATGAATGGGTTCTGTTTCTTGGAAAAGTAAATCACCAGTATCAATTTCGTGCTGTAAGAAAAAGGTCGTCACTCCGGTTTCGGTTTCACCATTGATGACGGCCCAATGAATGGGTGCAGCGCCACGGTAATTCGGTAGTAAGGATCCATGTAAATTGAATGTTCCCAAGGGCGGCAAATTCCAAACAACTTCAGGTAACATGCGAAACGCCACGATTACTTGTAAGTCGGGTTTATATAGCTTCAGTTCCTCGACAAATGCTGGGTCTTTTAGTTTAAGTGGCTGCAATACTGGGAGCCCTTGTGTTTCCGCGTATTGTTTTACGGCAGATGATTGCAATTGTTGGCCCCTTCCTGCAGGTTTGTCTGGAGCGGTAACTACGGCGACCACGTCAAAATTTGCTTGAATTAATGCCTCAAGGCTTGCAACGGCAAAATCAGGGGTGCCAAAAAAAACGATACGCATAATTGAGGGGGCTGGGTGAAAATGTTTTTTGATTGTTGTAAAACATTTTTTGTTTACCTTTGTGGCCTATCAAAACTGATTTTGTGTTAGCAAAGCAACATTTATTTTAGTTCCGAATCCGAAACAAAACTACAAATAATTTAAGTAGAACGGTCGGAGGCCGTTCTATTTTGTTTTTTAACACAGGCAATAACATCTGTTCGCTTATGGCAAAGTTTCAATATTATACGGCGGAAGCCCTGGATAAATTAAAGGCTGAATTGCACCAATTGAAAATTCAAGGGCGCTCTGATATGGCTAAGCAAATTGCGGAAGCTCGTGATAAGGGTGACCTGAGCGAGAATGCAGAATACGACGCTGCTAAAGACGCACAAGGGCTCCTTGAACTTAAGATTTCAAAGTTAGAGGAGGTTGTTTCCAATGCGCGCGTGTTGGATGAGTCGACGATCGATTTAACAATCGTTTCCATTTATTCGATTGTTGAAATTCGCAATACGAAAAATAATGCAACGGTAAAATATACAATCGTTTCTGAAGAAGAAGCAGATTTGCGTGCGGGTAAAATTTCGGTTTCATCACCGTTTGGAAAAGGTTTATTGGGTAAGAAGGTTGGAGAATTGGCACAGATTCAGGCACCTGCAGGACACTTGGAATTTGAAGTAATGTCCTTGTCGCGTTAATTCTTACATATTTTAATCGTATGAAAGCCTCCGAATGGGGGCTTTTTTTATGCCCTTGGGCCAAAAATGGCAGAACCCACACGAACCATGGTGGATCCTTCTTGAGCGGCAAGCAAATAATCGCCGGACATACCCATGGAGATTTCTTTCCATGTTACTCGATTGGAATCAAGACCGGTATTTTGGCATTTAAAAGATTCAAATAATTCTTTTAAATGCTTGAACTCTTGTTGAATTTGGTCTGTGTTTTCCGTGAAAGATGCCATGCCCATGAGGCCAATGATTTGAATATTGGCGAGGTCGCGAAGCGCTGGATTTTGAAGTATGTCGACGGCTTCTTGTTTATCTAATCCGAATTTCGTGTCTTCTTGGGCGATGTACATTTGTAATAAGCAGGGAATGACACGGTTATTTTTGGCAGCTTGTTTATTGATTTCGGTTAACAAGTTCCAGGAATCTACGGAATGAATCAAGTGAACGAATGGCGCGATGTATTTTACTTTATTGGTCTGTAAGTGGCCAATTTGATGCCAACGGATATCTTGGGGCAATTGAATCTGTTTGTCAACCATTTCTTGCACGCGGTTTTCGCCAAAATCAAGCGTCCCGGTGGCATGTACCGACAATAATTCGTCGATAGCGCGCGTTTTAGTAACGACGATGAGTTTACTGGAAAAAGGAGCTAATTCAGATTGAATTTTGGCGATTTCTTGCGCTATGGACATCAGGTAGAAAAAAATTGTGATGTAAAATTAATTTATTATTTTTGATTCTGCGGTGCGGTACGGAAGTCGGCATCATATTTTAATTCAACAATGCATTCAGATTCGATAAGTTCTCGAGAAAAGCGATTGGTACGCCTGGTCTATCTACTGGCCTTTTTGGTGTTTCTATTGGCTGGAATGCTTTACGTGGAGAAATACCAGCCTAGTTTTTGGGATTTAGGTACGCAGCAAGAGGATTTTGTCGAGAATGCGCAAGAACGTTTGGATTCTATTTCGCAGCAATTGAAGGTGCGAATGGTTCAAATCAAGCGTTTGGGAGGTCGGGTGAATGAATTAGAGAAAGCGCGATTGCAAATAGAAGGGGATCAGAAGGAATTAGCTGAACATCCGGAGATGGGACAAGCTGAATTTCAAAAGAAATTAGCCTATTATCTACGTCTATTGGGGCTAAAAGACCAGGAAATCAAAAAACTTCGTCGGGAAAACGTAGTCTTAATCGCTCGGAATGATTCGTTAAGTCGGGAAGCGAAATTACTACAAGACGGTTTATCCAATGTGCAGAAAGCGCTTCGCGATTCGAGTGCGACTTTTGGGATAGAGAAGAAAGAATTGAGTGAGCGTTCGCGGGTGTTGGAGGTACGCAATCAAGAATTGGCTGAAAAGGTTTCCGTAGCGGCTGCTTTGCGTGCAGAAGGAGTAAACGTATATGCCATTTCGTCTCGTGGAAAGGAAACGGGTATGCAAGGGCAGAAGGCGAAACGTATTGATAAGATTCGAGTAATATTCCATTTGCAAAATAATCCCTTGGCGACGAGAGAGATCAAAACCATTTATTTACGCATTATTGAGCCTACGGGAAATACATTATCTGATTATACGCTGGGTTCCGGTACCGTCATGTTCAAAGGGAAAGAGTTAGTTTATACAGCCAAGCAGCGGATATTTTACGAGAACAATCACCAGTCGGTGGAATTTATTTATGCCAGATCTACTCCTTATCGGGAGGGTAAACATGAGATTGAGCTATATTCGGAAGGATTTCTGATTGGCTTAGGAACATTTGAAGTGCGTTAATTCTAATTTATTTTTAGCTAAGTTTTTGATTGTTAAGTATTATTCATACTTTTGCAATCCAAATTTTTTTTAAGTTTTTAAACAACAATTTTGTATGCAATTAAAAAACTACGAGACGGTGTTCATTTTAACTCCCGTTTTGTCTGAGCAACAGACAAAGGACGCCGTTGAAAAATTCAAAAAATTATTGGTAGATAATGGTGCTCAAATCGTTCATGACGATGCTTGGGGCTTACGCAAGTTGGCTTACCCAATCCAAAACAAGCACACAGGATTCTATCAAATCTTTGAATTTGCAGCGGATCCTCAGTTAATCGCGAAACTAGAGCTTGAATACAAGCGCGATGAAAAAGTAATTCGTTTCTTGACTACTGCGCTTGATAAGCATGCGGTATTGTACAATGAGAAAAAGAGAAAAGGTTTAGTAGGTAGAAAACCAGAAAAAACAGAAGCATAAGATGACATTAGTTAACGAACCTGTAGATAAAAATAGTAATCGCAAGAAGTATTGCCGTTTTAAGAAAGCTGGCATTCAATATATTGATTACAAAAACCCAGACTATTTATTGAAGTTGGTAAACGAACAAGGTAAAATTTTACCTCGTCGTATTACTGGAACTTCTTTGAAATTCCAACGTCGTGTGGCGCAAGCAATTAAGCGTTCACGTCACTTAGCCTTGATGCCATATGTGGCAGATGGTTTGAAATAAACTGGGGTAACCTGATAAACATTTGATTGTAAAATAAGATGGAAATTATATTAAAAACGGATATTGCTGGGTTAGGATATAAGAACGATGTGGTTGCAGTGAAAGCTGGATACGGTCGTAATTACTTAATCCCACAAGGATTTGCTGTGATGGCAACTCCATCCAATCGTAAAGTATTAGCTGAGAACGTTAAGCAAGCAGCGCACAAAGTGGAGAAAATCCGTCAAGATGCGTTTGATTTAGCTGCTTCTATCGGCGAGATGTCATTGACTATTGCTGCGAAGGCGGGTGATAGCGGTAAAATTTTCGGACGTGTAACAAGTTTACAAATTTCGGAGATGTTGAAAGAAAAAGGTTTCGATGTAGATCGTAAGAAAATTTCTTTTGATTCAGAGGTTAAAATGACTGGGGATTACTCAGCAACCTTGGATTTACACAAAGAAGTGAAACACAAAATTGCTTTTTCTGTAGTAGGCGAGTAATTTTTTTCATTCGATAAGTATTGAAGTCGTATTGGTTTTCCAATACGACTTTTTTTGTACTTTTGTATTCATTGTTGAAACGATATGCGGTTATTGCTTTTGGGATTCGGATTGTTGATTTGTCATTGGGCTATCGCTCAAACACAAGTCGTTTTTCCGTACAACCGACAAGTATTCCAACGCGATAATTTAAATCAGGCGACAATCTCTGTTTTGGGGAATACGTCTAATAAGGCTGATAAAATTCAGGTTTCACTCGTGCCTGTTCATCAAAATCAAGGGAAATTGGTTGATTGGATTCTATTAGATGATCATCCCATTGCGGGTGTTTTTCAAGGGAAAGTGCTCGTTACTGGTGGCTGGTACCGATTGAAGGTGCGTGCTTATCAGGGTAATCGCTTGATTGATTCGACTGAATTAAGTCGAGTGGGCGTGGGAGAGAATTTTTTGATTGCAGGTCAGTCGAATGCAGGAGGTACTTTTCGGAAACCTGTTGAAATTGGCGCGCAGGATGATCGGGTGAACTGCGCCAATTTTTTTGCTCAATTTACAGCAGATAATCCGAGTATTACACATCGTTTCATAGGCACCTATTCGCAAGCATTTCCATTTGATACATTCAACCAAATGGGTTCATTTGCCACCATTGGACCCACGGGTTTGTCTTTGCATTATTGGCCTGCTGTCGGCGATTCACTCGTGAAAAAATACAACGTACCGGTATGTTTTATTAATACGGGTTGGGGTGGTTCTTCGATTCGTAACTGGGCTGAATCTTCTCGGGCGGTACCGTCTATCAATCCTTGGGTACCTGAGTTGTTTTACCAATTGGGATTTCCGTATAAAAACCTCACGCGATCGTTAGAAATTTATGGTCAAAAAATGGGTTTCCGGGCAATATTGTGGCATCAGGGTGAAACGGATGCACAATTTAAAATGCCCGCCAATACGTATAAAAATTACTTGGTAGAAATCATTAAGGCTTCTCGTAAAGATGCTAATTTTGATATACCTTGGATTGTTGCTCAAGCTAGTCGGGGAGGTGGTTGTACGGATTCAACAGCCATATTAAGTGCGGAAATTCGATCCATCCAGAAATTTGTGACCTCTGATTCTTCAGGATTAAAACAGGTTTTCGAAGGTCCCAATACGGATGTAATTGAAGTGCCAAGAAATCCGGACGCTCCCTATTATACATGTGTTCACTTTTCTCCGGCTGCTTTTGGTGATTTAGCCGTAGCGTGGACCGCTAGTATTGACGCAGCCATTAAAAAAGGGATTAATTATATGAAATTTGATCCGCTTCCAAATATTGCTGCATTTTGCGGACCACAAAATTCCATTGTACTTAAAAAGCTCAATACAAAATATACAAAAGGGGTTTGGTACAACGCGCAAGGTCAGTCTATAGGAAGTATATTTGATAATATCAGTTTAGGTTCAGGAGTTTATTCTGCCGTATTAAATGATAGTTTAGGCCGCGAATTTTCGATTCCTGCTTTGCAGATCACCAACCTAAATCCTCCTCCTGCTCCAAGCATTAAGGCTTTAAGCGACACACTATTCTGTGCGAATGCCTCTGTCAGTTTGCAGGCTATCGAGGGTAAGGTTTCTTATATTTGGAATACAGGAAGTCTAGAGCCCAGTATAACGGTCAATAATACCGGTGTATTCCGTGTGAAAACGGTCGATGAATTAGCTTGTGTTTCCGAGTTTTCAAAAGCCATTACAACACAAAATTATCCGTTACCTGCGACTCCTGCTATCAGCGTGATGTCACCGTATTATTTATCCACCGGCTTGCGGGTGTTAGGGCTAGATTATGTTTGGTATTTGAATGGGGTTAAATTGCCTGCTACGAATACAAGTTTCAACTTGCACGTAAAATCTTCAGGCACTTACCAAATTCGTGCTTCAACGTCCTATCCTAAAGGTCCTACTTGTCTTTCTCCTTTGTCGAATGAGATAATCTACCAGCTCCCAGGTGGGAATGGATTGGTGACTTATCCTAACCCTGTATCGGGGGAATTGGTAGTTCAATCTCAATTTGATTTGTTGGGGTCTACGTATCACATGTATAGCCTCGATGGTCGGGAAGTATTAAAAGGAGTCATTGATGATTCCATTGAGTTTAAGATAAACGTTAGCTCCTTGAATTCAGGTACATACAAATTTGTTATACTGTCACCTTCACTAGAAACTTTACAAAAGACAATCGTTATTGATAATCATTAACAAAAAAAGCCATCCGTCTGCTGACGGATGGCTTTTTTAATATTGCTTAAAAGCTTATGCTAACGCTGCTTTTAAGTTGGTATCCAAAGCTTCCAAGAACTCCTCTGTATACAGGTAGTGTTCGCCATGATTCACTTTGTTTCCGTGAATACAAACTGCTAAGTCTTTCGTCATTTTGCCTGACTCAACTGTCTCAACACACACTTTCTCCAATGTTTGGCAGAAGTTAACCAAGGCTGCATTATTATCTAATTTACCACGGAACTCCAATCCACGTGTCCAAGCAAAAATCGATGCGATTGGATTAGTTGATGTTGGTTTTCCAGCTTGGTGATCACGGTAGTGACGTGTTACCGTTCCGTGCGCTGCTTCAGCTTCCATTACCTTTCCGTCTGGGGTAATCAAAACAGATGTCATTAAGCCCAAAGAACCGAAACCTTGTGCAACTGTGTCTGACTGAACGTCTCCGTCATAGTTTTTACAAGCCCAAACGAAATTACCATTCCATTTCAATGCTGATGCAACCATGTCATCGATCAAACGGTGCTCGTATACGATACCTGCCGCATCAAATTTTGCTTTGTAATCCGCTTGGTAGATTTCTTCAAAGATATCTTTGAAACGACCATCGTATTTCTTCAAGATCGTATTCTTTGTAGACAAGTATAATGGCCATCCTTTGCTCAATGCCATGTTGAAACATGAATGGGCAAAACCTTTGATTGACTCATCTGTGTTGTACATCGTCATTGCAACGCCATCCCCTTTAAAGTTGTAAACCTCAAAAGTTTGTGCCTCTCCACCATCTTCTGGTTGGAATGTTACTGTCAACTTTCCTTTTCCTTTTGTAACGAAATCCGTTGCTCTGTATTGATCTCCGAATGCGTGACGGCCAATCATGATTGGCGCTGTCCAGTTAGGTACCAAACGAGGAACGTTTGCGCAAACGATTGGCTCACGGAAAACAGTTCCATCCAAAATGTTACGAATTGTACCATTAGGTGATTTCCACATTTGCTTCAAATCGAATTCTTTCACACGTGCCTCATCGGGTGTGATTGTAGCGCATTTGATTCCAACACCGTATTTTTTGATGGCTTCTGCCGCCTCAATCGTTACTTGGTCATTCGTTTCATCACGATATTCTACACCTAAATCGTAGTATTTGATATCTACGTCAACGTAAGGTAAGATCAACTTATCTTTGATAAATTTCCAAATGATGCGAGTCATTTCGTCTCCATCAAGTTCAACGACCGGGTTGGCCACTTTAATTTTTTCCATTTTGATACAGATTGTTTATAAGCTTTCCATTAACCGTGCTTAGGCCCGATTAATCTTGCAAAGGTAAATAAGGAATTCTTTTTTATTCACGATTTTGAGGTAAATTTGAAGGATTGACTCAATATTTTTTATGGAAACGGTTATTAAGATTGCCTGTCAGGATGAAAAAGGTCTCGTGCACAAAATCACAGGCATTTTATTCGATAACTTATTAAATGTTACGCGCACCAATGAATTCGTCGATGACGCATTTAATCAGTTCTTTATGCGTATTTCCTATGTTGGAAACTGTGATATCGTGCAATTGCATTCAGAACTTAAATCAGTCCTACCGCAGGATGCGATTGTTCACATAATTCCGCCGACCCTGAAAAGAGTCGTTTTATTAGTAACAAAGGAGCACCATTGTCTAGGGGATTTGTTGATTCGTTCTCAATTCCAAGATTTACCTTTCAAGATTGAAGCGGTGATTGGGAATCATGCCGTTTTACAAGGGCTCTGTGAACAGTTCCGAATGCCCTTCCATTTGATACAAGCTGATGGCTTGTCTCGTGAGGACCACGAAAAGTTGGTGCAGGATCAAATTGATACTTATAATCCGGATTACATTGTGCTAGCTAAATACATGCGCATTTTAACCCCGGCATTTTCCGCGAAGTACTTGGGTCGTATGATTAATATTCACCACTCGTTCTTGCCTGCGTTTGTGGGGGCGAAGCCGTACCAACAAGCCTTTGATCGCGGCGTAAAGATTATCGGCGCGACGGCTCATTTCGTTACCGATGATCTTGATGAAGGCCCAATTATCTGCCAAGATGTAGTGGCGGTGAATCATACTTTTTCGGCCAAAGAGATGGCTAAAGCCGGAAAGGATGTTGAAAAGATTGTTTTGGCGAATGCCCTGAAGATGGTATTCGAGGATCGCGTTTTCATGCACCAGAATAAGACCATCATTTTTGATTAAGAATTTGTTCCAAATTGCGTAAATTGCATTCCTTTTTTATCATACTATGTTTGAAAATTTAAGTTCCAAGTTAAGTACCGCAATGCGGACCCTCAAAGGCAATGGCCGCATCACGGATGTGAACGTAGCTGCAACCGTCAAAGAAATTCGACGCGCATTGATGGACGCCGATGTTAACTATAAAGTCGCTAAAGAAATCACCGATCGCATCAAGGATCAGGCCATGGGCCAGAAAATCCTGATCGCAGTGGAGCCCGGCCAATTATTAGTTAAAATCGTTCAGGAGGAGTTAACCCAATTAATGGGTGGAACCAAACAAGATATTAACCTCAAAGGTGATCCTGCTGTTGTTTTAATCGCGGGTTTGCAAGGTTCGGGTAAGACGACGTTTTCAGGTAAATTAGCCCAACATATTAAAAAAGGAGGCAGAAATGTCTTGTTGGTTGCCTGTGATATCTACCGTCCCGCTGCCATTGACCAATTGAAAGTATTGGGAGAGCAAGTGGACGTTGAAGTTTATGCAGAACCCGAAAACAAAGACGCTGTTTCCATTGCACAAAATGCCCTTTCTTATGCCCGAAAAATGGGTAAGAAAGTGGTTATTGTCGATACTGCAGGTCGTTTGGCCGTAGATGAGGCAATGATGAACGAAATTGCTGCTGTCAAAGAGGCAATTCGTCCTACTGAGATTTTATTCGTTGTGGATTCCATGACGGGACAAGATGCAGTAAACACAGCAAAGACATTCAACGATCGTTTGAATTTTGATGGTGTCGTCTTGACCAAATTAGATGGTGATTCACGTGGTGGAGCCGCCCTTTCCATTCGTCAAGTAGTGGATAAGCCCATTAAGTTTATCTCCACAGGCGAGAAAATGGAAGCTTTGGATTTGTTCTATCCTGACCGGATGGCAAATCGTATTTTGGGGATGGGTGACGTGTTATCTTTGGTTGA
>CANGCD010000096.1 GCA_947452215.1 Cytophagaceae bacterium
CGATCGCCTACCAAGTCAATCTTCATTGTCACTGTACTCGACCAAGCTAAGCCTTGATTGATACCCAACAATATATTGGCCGCAACAATCCAATTCCAAGTGGGAGCCCACATCAAGATAAAAGGAATGGGGATGGCGATAAACCATCCGAGAATTAATAAATTTTTCCGACCGATGTGATTGGCAAAATGCCCCGCATAATAGTTTGCTATGGATTTCATAATTCCGAAAACGACAATGAAAGAAAACATGACAGCATGAGACTCCATGCCAAAAGATTCCGAAGCTAAACTAGGTAAAATAGATCGTTCCAAACCAATCATCCCTCCTACCAAGGCATTAATTAAGATCAATAAACTAAACTGCTTCCAGTTCGCGCGTAAACCTAATTGCGTTCCCATACTTAACATTTATTCCTGCAAAGGAGCCTAAATGCTAATCAATTCCACTTATCAAATGTTAAATTAATCTTTCTTCGCGCGAATGCGACTCAAACTTACTTGCGTGATACCTAAATAGGATGCAATAAATTTCAAAGGTGCCCGACGTAATACTTCAGATTGTTCATGAGCTAAAAGTCGATAACGTTCTTCCGCCGTATGAAATTGCAAATTCTCAATGCGCTGAATGGTTTGCACATAAGCACGCTCAAACAATCGCATAAACAATCGCTCAATATCCCGGTGGGCATCATATAAAGCAAATAAACCCTGCGTGGATATCGACCAAACCTCCGAATCCTCCAACACCTGAATCGCTTTTTTACTCGGCAAGCCACCAAAAAGACTTTCAGCACGTGCAATCAAACAAAATGGCTCATAAAAACCTTCTGTGACATCGCTCCCATCATGAAAATAATAGATACGCGCGAGACCCGATTTCAAGAAATATAGTGTTTTACAGGTTTGTCCTATATGCTGCAAATCCTGATTTTTAGGAATAGATTGTGATTCGATAAGAGAAAACAAGGCTTCCTCGGACTCAGGACTTAGCCCTGAAATTTTCTTAAGATACGAAATCAGCACATGCGACATAATTCGACTACTCATTTGTAGAGACGCGATTCCTCGCGTCTTCTACCATTTATTTATCCTTCTCAAACCCTAACGAAACCGAGTTCACGCAATAACGTAAACCTGTTTCTGTAGGGCCATCATCAAAAACGTGACCTAAATGACCGCCACATTTGGCACAGGTTATTTCAATCCTGCGCATTCCTAACGTTAAATCCGCAGTTTCTTTAATGACTCCCGCCTTGATTTCTTTATCGAATGAGGGCCAACCGCAATGCGAGTCAAATTTGGAATCCGATTTAAACAAGCGCGTGCCACAACCTTTACAGGTATAAAAACCCTTTTCTACATGCATCAAAAACTTACCCGTATAGGGACGTTCGGTGCCTTTTTGACGCAAAATGTAAAATTCTTCTTCACTCAATTTTGCCTTCCATTCCGCTTCAGAAGCTGGTAATTGATCCATCGATTTTGTTGATTTAGGTGCCTGACTACATGCCTGAAAAGCAAATGCCATAACTAACAAGAAATAAGAAAATGATTTCATAAGATTTCGTTTCCGATTAAACGAAAAATGTGAGTAAATGTTTTACTCAATCAAATCACCCAAGAACATTAAATAAGGTGTCTCCACGGGCGCATCAATGTCCTTATAACGATGATAATTCCCCAGAATCAAATTCTGAATGGTCTTTTTCAGTCGCTTCCAACGTGCCTCCGGTAAATTCGCCCGACGGTCCCAATAATCAATTCGCGTATCCAAAGGTTCAAACCGCTGATTCGGGAATTTCTCCGAAACGGCCTTGCGTAAGGCAACCAGAAATTCAAGTTTATTGCGATAAGGCCCAACTTTATCCTCGTGAGGACGTTGGATGCGTTCCCAAAGCGAAGGAGGTGTACCTTGATTTCCTTTCACACCTACTTGTTGCTCAGAATGTAAACGGTATTGAACATAGGTCGCTGGAATAAAATCAATTTTATTTTCCAAAGCTGCCGCTAGTCCCATCCACGCATCGTGTAAGAAATAACTAGGAAGGTTCGTAGGGAAAGGTGTCACGCGATCTAAAAAACGCTTACGCACACCCATGGTACAGCCGGTTACTCGATTACCATCCAACAAGATATCAACCGATTTACCCATTTTCCAATCTCGCTGTTGCTCTTCCCGAAAACGGAAGGTAGACCACAAACGCTTTCCGGAAATTTGGCCGAACTCATCGACTAAAACCGCATCGGTAAAAACAACTTCTGCGTCCTCATGGTGATTGAAATAGGTTGCAATACGCTCTATTTTCTGGGGATCCCAAAAATCATCTTGATCTGCAGGGAAAATATAATCTCCCGTACAAAGCGTTAGCGCTTTTTGAAAATTCTGGTACGTACCTAAACGCGTAGGATTTTGATGAATTTGTAAAGGTAAACGATCCTTGAATTGCTCAAGAATCAACATAGTCCGGTCGGAAGATCCTTCATCGCACACAATCACCTCATCGGGTGGTAAGGTCTGATCAACCAAACTACTCAACTGCGTCCGGAGAAACTTCTCTCCATTCAAGGTACAAAGTGCAACAGATATCTTCAAAACTTATCCATTAATGGGCTTCCAACCAGTTCATTCCTACCCCAATGCCCGTCTCAATCTTCACGCCTAAATCTAAGGCCCGACACATAATTTCATCAATGTGCTTACGAAGGTAATCAATTTCTGAAACATGCGCATCAAAAACCAATTCATCATGCACCGTTAAAATCATGCGTGATTTCAAGTTTTCCCGTTCAATAAACGCTTGAATCTGAATCATAGCGACTTTGATCATATCAGCCGCCGAACCTTGAATCGGTGCATTGATCGCATTTCGCTCCGCAAAACTCCGCTCATTCATATTGGGAGACAAAATATCACGTAAATACCTCCGACGACCTAAGACCGTTTCCACATAGCCCAATTCCCGAGCATTCGTGATTGTCGTATCCATAAAGGCTTTCACACCAGGAAACTCAACAAAATATTGGTCAATAATTTCCTTTGCCTCCGTCCGGGAAATCCCTAAAGAACCCGCTAATCCAAAGGCAGATTGCCCATAAATAATACCAAAATTGACTGCCTTCGCCCTTCTACGTAATTCCGAGGTCACTTCTTCCAAACTTACCTTAAACACCTTCGCCGCCGTTGCCTTATGCACGTCGATTCCCTCATTAAAGGCATTTAACATCGCTTCATCCTGCGCAAACGCAGCCATGATTCGCAATTCGATTTGCGAGTAATCGGCCGATAAAATCTGAAAATTCGCATCTCGAGGAATAAACGCTTTTCGAATCTCCCGACCGCGTGGCGTACGAATTGGTATGTTTTGCAAATTGGGATCCTTCGAAGACAAACGTCCCGTTGCCGTAACCGCCTGCATAAATGAAGTATGAATTCGTCCGGTTTTGGGAGAAATCAACTGAGGCAAAGCATCGACATAAGTCGACTTCAATTTCTGCAATTCTCTAAAGTCCAAAATCAAGCGCGCAATCTCATGCTCCGCTTCTAATTTAGATAATATCTCCTCCCCCGTCTGGTATTGACCGGTTTTAGTCTTCTTAGCTTTGGGATCTAATTTCAGTTTCTCAAATAAAATCTCACCCAATTGCTTGGGCGATGCTACATTGAATTCCTGACCTGCTACCTCAAAGATTTTTTGTTGGACCTCCCGCGAATCCGTCTCCAAGGTCTTTGACATCTCCTGCAAAAAAGCCACATCCAAATTAACGCCCTCGCATTCAATCTTCGAAAGCACGCGAGCCAACGGTAATTCAACTTCGTTTAATAATTCGATGGCTTTCGGGTTTTTCGCCAACTGCTCATCCAAAAATGGCTTTAATTGCAAAGTCACATCCGCATCTTCCGCCGCATATTCCTTGATATCTTCCAAGGCAACATCACGCATATTACCTTGCTTAGCACCTTTTTTGCCAATTAGCGTCTCAATTGACAAGGGTTCATAGCTCAAATACGCCATCGACAAGGCATCCATGTTGTGGCGCTTTTCGGGTTCAATCAGGTAATGGGCCAGCATCGTATCGTAGGTAGCACCCTTGATTTCCACACCATAATTTGCCAAAACACTCATATCGTATTTGATATTTTGCGCGACTTTTTGAATAGCTTCATTGGCAAATAATTCCTTAAAAAGATCTACTTGAACTTGCGCCTCCGCTTGATCTTCCGGAAATGATATATAAAAAGCCTCCCCTTTTCGGTAGGCAAATGACATCCCAACAAGCTCAGCCTCCACAGCCGTTAAGCTCGTCGTCTCTGTATCAAAACAAAAAGTCGTTTGTCTAGCCAAAAAGCCAATCAAAGACTTAATCGCCGCTTCCCCTTGCACCAAATGATATTGATGTGCCGTATTGGCCAAATTACTAAAATGCGAAACCAGTTCTTCTTCCTCTTCAGCCATCATGAAGTCGGCCGGCGCAGCCACAGGCGAACCAAACATATCCATTTGATTAGACGCAACTTTAGGACTTGCTTTGGGCTTTGCAGCTACCGGTTCTGAATCCTCACCGAGGATTCGTCGGCGTAAAGTCCGAAATTCTAATTCCTCCAATAAAGGCTCTAATAATTCCCGATTAGGCTCCGTCTTGATTAATCGATGTTCCTCATATTCAATCGGAACTTCACATAATATCGTTGCCAAATGACGCGAAAGCATGCCTTGCTCTTGGAAATTCTCCAAGTTTTCACGCAACTTACCTTTTAGCTTATCTGTATTTTTAAATAGGTTCTCCATGGAACCATATTCTTCGATCAATTTCTGTGCTGTCTTTTCTCCTACGCCAGGAACTCCCGGAATGTTATCCACGGCATCCCCCATCAATCCAAGCATATCAATGACTTGGTCAACATTCTGAATGTTCCATTTGGCACAAACCTCTTTAGGGCCTAAAACCTCAACACCTTTGCCCATGAAAGCAGGTTTATACATTTTGATTCGTTCCTCTACCAATTGGCCATAATCTTTATCGGGCGTCATCATATACACCTCAATATCCGGATTTGCCCGAACGGCTTTTTTGGCAATTGTCCCAATGATGTCATCAGCCTCATAGCCATCCAAGATCAAAATAGGAATATCCAAGGCCTCCACTAATTTCTTCACATAAGGAATGGCGATTGTAATGTCTTCCGGTTGCTTTTCACGCTGTGCCTTATATGGCGTATATTCCACATGACGGAAAGTAGGCGCAGATGTATCAAAGGCAACACCCAAGTAATCAGGCTTTTCCTTTTGAATGACCTCCAAAATGGTGTTTGTGAAACCAAAAACGGCACTTGTATTTAAGCCTTTTGATGAAATCCGGGGTGTTTTAGCGAACGCAAAATGGGCACGATAAATCAGCGCCATGGCATCAAAAAGGAATAATTTTTTCATAGAAATTGACTAAATTTGAACGAGCAAAAAGCCCGCTCAAAGATAAGAAATAAAAATTCTGAATTATGAATTTAGCCGCCCTTCGTGAGAATTATCAAAAAGGTGAACTTTTGGAAACAACGGTACACCAAGACCCCATCGAACAATTTAAAATTTGGTTTCAGGAGGCATCGAATGCCAAAGTTATCGAACCCAATGCGATGTTTTTGAGTACGGTGGGACACGATTATAAACCCGCAGGGCGAATTGTCTTATTAAAACATGTCGATGAGGCATTCTCTTTTTTCACCAATTACCATTCCCGCAAAGGCGCAGAATTAGCCCATCATGAACAAGCATCGCTCACATTCTTTTGGGGCGAATTAGAACGTCAAGTACGTATCGAAGGGCATGTTCATAAGATGTCGGAGGTCCTATCCACCGAATATTTCCACCAAAGACCTCGTGAATCCCAATTAGGCGCTTGGGTATCTGATCAAAGCTCCCGTGTGGAATCCCGTGAATATTTAGAACAACGCTATGCGGAATTAGCCAAAGAATACGAGGGCAAGGAAATCCCCAAACCTGCTCATTGGGGAGGCTATGAATTGATTCCGGATTATTTCGAATTTTGGCAAGGCAGGCCATCTCGTTTGCACGATCGAATTGTGTATGAGAAAGATGGGCAGGCGTGGGAAAGATATCGTATTGCGCCATAAAGAGTTAAGAGTGAAGAGTGAAGAAGTCCGGAGTCAAAAAGTCCGAAGTCCGGAGGTGTATTTGTTTAAGTCTTAGCATCGGATTTACAGCCTTCGGACTCATTCCCTTCATACTGACCACTGCCAATTTTTATCAGTTTTTTAGTCTTTTATCGAATAACACAATTTCTGTTTGCTCCTTAAGTTTGGGTATAAACCTAACCTACTATGAAAAAGCAAACACGAATTATCGCAATAATATTATTGCTCACCACTTCCATTCCTGTAGTTAAAACATTAGCTTTCGACCCAACTGTAGATGATTGCATAACCCCACCATGGAGATTTTGGGGAGAGAGTATTGGTTGCGCTTGGCAAGCTTCCAACGGCCATATTGCAAATGAACTACCCGATGGAAAAACATGCTGTGCCATCAGAACTCATGTTACCTATTATTTTGGCATAAAATTTGACGAGCAAACCACCTGTGACCCCATTCCATGTCCTGAAAACCCGAATCGTTAAATCTAACGAACTATGAAATCAATATATTATTTATTATTCGTATTAATCGTATTTCTGAATAGCTTAACAGGAAGTTATGCCCAAGGACAATTAATCAAAGTCTTGGATGCAAAATCCCACGACCCTGTCCCCTTTGCGACCGTCCATTTTATCAAACAAAATATTGCCTACTCAACCAATGAAAATGGCTTATTTTTCGTTTCAGCTAAACTCCAGGAACAAAAAGATACGATGCGCATTAGCTGCGTAGGATATACCATTAAATCTGTCTTACTCGGAAATAATTCAGAAATGCTTGAAATTCATCTACAAGCTTCACATATTGAATTACCTGAAATTCGTGTACATCCGCATAAATTCAAGTTATTAAAAACTGAAAAAGCGCATATGAAAGGCGCCGTAGGCGGTTTAGCTGGGGGGGATGATATGCTTGGCCTAAGCTTTGACTCAACCCAATATGCACATAAAATGATTGAATCGGTCATGGTGTATATTTCCAAAGGAGGAGATTATAAAGTCCCATTTCGTATTCGACTATTCCGCTTACGAAATGGCAAACCCACGACAGAGGAATTTTATCAAACGAATTGGGTGGTGCGAGCTACAAAAACCGGTTGGAATACATTTGATATCCCAAGTAAGGATGTGTACATCCCCGAATCAGGCGGCTTAATTGTAGTCGAATGGCTCGATTTTCAAAATATTGATTACTCGAAAATCGATTATTCCAAAAGAGATTTCAATTTAGACTTCAGTAATTATAAAGGACAATACATTGGCATGGGCTACACAAAAACGCCTAACTCTAGCCTTGGTTTTTATCGAAATGTTAAATCAAAAGGCGTTTGGCATTCCTCCGATTTACTATTTGGTAATTTTAAAAATCCTGTATTTCATAATAGGGAATTAAAGCCGATGATTGCTTTGAAATTGAGGTAAGAATTAAGAGCTGAGAGTGAAGAGTTAAGAGTTAAGAGTTAAGAGTGAAGAGTTAAGAGTGAAGAGCTAGGCTATACATTCGCTTGGACTAGCTACCTCCGGACTGACGACTAGCGACTGACTACTGCCCGCTGACTACTACCCCCTTCGGACTCATCAGGACGATTTCCCTCCGGACTGACGACTAGTGACTCGTGACTGGACAACCGACCACTGACTTCTCACCACTGCCAATTTTTATCAGTTTTTTAGTCTTTTTCCGAATTAGACTTTTTTGTTTTTACACCTAAGTTTGTTTTCAAATAAACCACATATGCAAAAGAAGCATCGTTACCCCCTTCCAGACCAAGATTCCGAACTTTCATTGATCGAAGATTCTCAATCAAGCGCAATTCCGAATTGGCATAAAATCATTGTTACCGAACGCCTCCGCACCCGTAATAAATCAGATAATTACGAAATGAGCTGGGAAGAAATTATCCAAAGACTTAAAAGCCAGCATGAAAATCTATAAAATCGTTTCGACTCGCCAAGTTTATGTTGAAGTGAACCAAAATATTTCGTGGTATAACAATCAAATAGCACTTTTAGGAACCTATTTCTTGAAGCAGATTTCTCAATCCATTGAGCTTATCATTCAATTCCCTCATTTGACATACATTCGCTATGCACCTAATATCCGTTGCTGTATTATTTCACAATTCCCCTATATGATTCATTACCAAGTAGATGAAAACAATCAATGCATTTACATCATTGCGATTCTTCACATGCGGCGGAGAAGTAAGAGGTAAGTTTGGAGAGTGAAGAGGTAAGAGTGAAGAGGTAAGAGTGAAGAGTGAAGAGCTAGGCTATTCATTCGCTTGGACTAGCTACCTCTGGTCTAGTGACTGACAACTGACTTCTGACTGCTGACTACTCCCCCCCCTTCGGACTCAGGACTCATTCCCTTCGGACTGACGACTAGTGACTAGTGACTGACAACTGCCCCCTTCGGACTCCGGACTATTTCCCTCCGGACTGACGACTAGTGACTGACTACTGCCCCTTCGGACTCAGGACTATTTCCCTCCGGACTGACGACTAGTGACTAGCGACTTTCCCCTCTTCACTCTTAACTCTTCACTCTTCACTCCCCTAGTCCTCCCTCCTCGGATCCACCCGCCAGCCGAGCTTCCTTAATTGCTGCACCCGCAAACTGCGATGCCCAAATTCCTCCATCACCACGCCCTGCATCCAGTACACCCCATTCCCCCGAAACGAATACTTCTTCAAATCTGCCGGAAAGTGCACCGTATCGAAAAACTCACCCCGCACATCCACAAAATAGCCGAAATACATGCGGTCGCCCGACTTCGTCCGCGTCGGCTTCAAGGTCACTAAATAACCCAAAATATCCCCGCGATCATACGCAAAATCCGCATTCAACAACGTTTTAGGCAAATCGAAAACCAAATCATAGGGCGAACACAAAGGAAAACCCAATATCTCCCACTGATCAAAGGCATCCTCCGCCGGATCATGCAACAAATCGGGCAGCACACCCAAATCCGACACCTCATCCCCAAACATCTCCATCGCTACTACCGGTGCCGCCTTTCCTTGAAAACGCGCATGTGCCTCCCACAACAAAGGCTTCTTCTCTACCCCCAAGTTTCGAAATGCCCCCACCCGAATCAACAAAATCGCCTGCTCCAAGCCCAAAGAAACCCGATGCACAAAATCCTCCCAAGACCTAAACGGACCTCCCTGCCTCCGTGCCTCCAACAAATCCTGAATCACCCGCTTCTCCAAACCCTTCACATGCACCCAGCCCATCCAGACCACCGAACCCCGAATCGAAGTTAAATAATCACTCGCATTTATTTCCGGCGCCTCCACCTGTGCCCCACAGCGCCGTGCCTCATGCACATAAAACTCCGTCCGGTAAAACCCACCAAAATTATTAATCACCGCCACCATAAACTCCAGCGGATAATAGGTCTTCAAATATAAACTTTGGTAACTCTCCACCGCAAACGACGCCGAGTGTGCCTTCGAAAACGAATAACCCGAAAAACTCTCCATCTGACGCCATACCTCCCGAGCCACCGACTCCACATACCCCTTCGCCGCACAATTCACAAAAAATGCCTCCCGAATCCGCTCAAATTCCGCCTTGGACCGGTGTTTGCCCGACATCCCCCGCCGCAACACATCCGCCTCCGCCAAACTCAAACCCGCAAAATAATGCGCCACCTTAATCACATCCTCCTGATAAACCATCACCCCATAAGTCTCCTTCATCAGCTCCCC
>CANGCD010000097.1 GCA_947452215.1 Cytophagaceae bacterium
ACCTGGCGATCCAAGTAATTAATCGTCGTAGCGAAAAAGAGCAAAGCACAAATTCGCCAGCGATACGTTCCTATTTTATTCATGGTTTAGAGGGATTTGTTCGGGTTATTTTAGACCCTTATAAATTGTTATTAAATCACTGATGGTATTCGATATACTTTGGTAATCTTGCTTAGCAATCAATGCAGGTGGAAATAATTGGGATCCCATTCCTACTGCGCTTGCTCCAGCATCAAACCAGCTTTTCATACTTTCGTGTGTAGGTTCTACGCCACCCGTCACCATGATTTTGCTGTGTGGCATAGGTCCTTTGATGGCTTTCACAAAACCAGGTCCTACCACATTGCCTGGAAATATTTTAACGATTTTCGCTCCCAATACTTCTGCATTACGAATCTCCGTTAAGGTCATTGTTCCGGGCATCCAAGGGACATCATGTTTCGCACAAATCTCACCAACCTCAGGTGTCGTAAAGGGTTGCAACATGAAGTCAGCCCCCATTTGAATGAATTCAGATGCTTGTTTGGCGTCGTAAATCGTTCCAATACCCAATACCAAATCCGGACATTCTTTTTCGCAGAATTCAATCAATTTGGCAAAAATCGCTGGCGCTTCCGCACCCCGATTCGTGAATTCAAACACCCGAATTCCTCCATCGTAACTAGCTTTTAACACCGACTGGGCCACACCCAAATCGGCATTGAAAAACAAAGGAATAATTGGGGTTTCGGAAATGCGTTGGTATACAACGGAAGAGCTATTTCTTGCCATAATTATCGGTTTAAACGACCACTTAAGTCGCCTTTCATTACTATTTCTATTTCATCCAAATTTGCCCGATTGATATCGCCTTCAATGGTGTGTTTTAACGCGGAGGCCGCTACGCCAAAGGCCAATGATTGTGCCTCATCGACATAAATCAAATTCCCATAAATATACCCGGCCATGAAAGCGTCACCGCCACCAATTCGATCCACAATTTGGGAAATTTCGACTGTATCTGATTTCAATACTTCTTTCCCGTCAAATGACATGGCCGAAAGGGTATTTTGTGAAGCAGATATTTGGCCTCTTTTTGTATTGATGATTTTTTTCAGACGAGGGAATTGCCCCATGATCTGTTTGCAGATGGAATGCCAACCGCTTTTCGTACTGCCATCGGGAACAATGCCTAATATGTCTTCCGCATCGCCTTTGCCACACACAATGATGTCACAACCCTCAATCAATTCCGGCATTACCTCCTGAACCGTTTTTCCATATTGCCAAAGATTCTTACGGTAATTAACGTCCGCGGATACCGTGATTCCTAAGGCGTTTGCCACCGAAATAGCTTCGCGCAAGGCTTGTGCCGCCGATTCCGATATGGCCGGGCTGATGCCGGTCCAGTGGAACCAACACGCATCTTTGAAAATTTCTTGCCAGTTGAATTCAGAAGGACTTAAGTTGGCAAATGCCGAATCCGCGCGATCATAAGTCACTTTGCTCGGGCGCATCGCTGCACCAAATTCCACAAAATACAAGCCTAATCGGCCTTCGCCGTAGACAATGTCGCTCGTGTCAACACCCACTTGCGAATAATAACCTGCCGCAGCTTTTCCTAATTCGTTGTTTGGAAAACGGGTAACATGTTTTGCAGGAATCCCCAAATGGGCTAATCCGCCTGCAACGTTCGCCTCGCCACCTCCATAGGTGATGTTAAACGACTGTGTTTGCACAATACGGGAATAGCCCGGAGGACTTAAACGCCCCATGATTTCCCCAAACGTGACTACTTTTTTCATGCTTTATTCAAAGTTAAAAAACGCTGATGCATTTTTGTATGAGATATCTTCTACCAATTTACCTAACCATGCGATGTCTGCAGGCAATTCCCCATTCTCCACATCTTGGCCTAGTAAATTACACAAGATTCGGCGGAAATACTCATGACGCGGGAAAGATAAGAAACTGCGCGAGTCTGTTAACATCCCCACGAAATGACTCAACATCCCCATATTAGACAATGCGTTGATTTGCTTCTCCATCCCATCTTTTTGATCCAAAAACCACCAGCCAGAACCAAATTGCATCTTGCCTACGATAGTACCATCTTGGAAATTGCCGGTCATGGTTGCTAGCAATTCATTGTCCCGTGGATTCAAATTATATAGAATCGTTTTGGCCAATTGATTCGTTGAATCCAAGTGATTCAAAAATGCCGATAGGGGTTTTGCTTGCTCAAAATCGCCAATCGAATCAAATCCCGTATCTGGTCCTAAAGATCCCAATAAGCGCGCATTGTTATTACGAATCGCACCTAAATGGAATTGTTGGGTCCACCCACGTGCATGATCTAAGTGTGCGAAATAGACTAGCATCGCCGACTTAAATTGCCATTTCTCTTTTTTACTGATTAATTTTCCTGTGATTAATCGCTCGAAAATCAATTCGATTTCCTCATTGGTAAACTCTTCCGCGTAGATATGCTCTAAGCCGTGATCACTCAAGCGACATCCTGCTTCATGGAAGAAATCATGTCTTGATTTAATCGCTGCTTTGTAATCTGCTAAACTACGAATCGATTGACCCGCTGCCTCAGCTAACGCATTGACATATTCCACAAAAACGAGTTCATTATCCACACCCATCGCCTTGTCGGGACGGAAAGTAGGCAAGACCTTAATCGCAAAACTACTCGCTGCGATTTGCTTATGATAGCTCAAGTTGTCGATTGGATCATCAGTTGTACATAGCGCCTTCACGTTCATCTTCAACAACAAATTCCGCACAGAATATTCCTTCGTAAGAAGCAAGGCGGAACAATGATCATATATGCGTTTCGCTGAGTCTTTGTTCAATAATTCCGTTACTCCAAAATAGCGTTGTAATTCCAAATGCGTCCAATGGTATAGAGGATTTCGCATCGTGTATGGAACGGTTTCAGCCCATTTCATGAATTTCTCTTCATCACTTGCATTACCTGTGATGTATTTTTCATCTACGCCATGGGCACGCATCGCACGCCATTTATAGTGATCGCCATACAACCAGATTTGAGTAATGTTGTCAAACTGTTTGTCCTCTGCGATTTGCTGAGGAACCAGGTGATTATGGTAATCGATGATGGGCATCTTTGCCGCAAAATCGTGATATAGCGTCTGCGCCGTAGGCGTTTGCAATAAAAAATCTTCGTTTAAAAAAGCCTTCATAGGTTATTATATGTATTTCTGTACTGCTGCCTCAAATCCAGGTAATGCGCTTAAATCAGCTCCCCAAAGACTCGTATCTGCTAATACTTTTTTCAAATCAAAATCTTTCCACGCCTCGTAAAAATGGGCTGCGTAATCACAGTTAATCGGATACAATTCGCCGTTGGAATCTCCAAAATACTTGCCATTTTCTTCTTTTACCGCATGCATGAATTGCAAATAAGCCGCAAATCCCATCGCAAATAACTCTGGCGCTTTTCCGAATTCTTGGTAGTATTGAACAAGTAATGGAATATTACGCATGCGCATTTTGGTCGTGTATTGTACCGTAATGTCAATCAATTTATGGTTGATAAAGGGATTGCGAAAACGATCGAGTACCGACCGGCCAAAACGATCTGCTACTTTGAAATCCATTTTATATGGAATGGCTAATGCTAATTCACTAAGCATTAAATTCATGACCAATTTACTCAAATAGTTATTTGCCATCACATCCTTAACAAGACGGAAACCTAATAAGTAGGACATGCCGCACATCAAGGTGTGAGTTCCATTCAATAGGCGCAATTTTAATTCCCGGTAAATTTCGATGTCGTCTGCGATGACCACACCGGTATCACTTTTCGCAAAACTTAATACTTCACGTACTTTCGCTCCACCTTGTATCGCCCATAAACGATATACTTCTGAGATGATTAAGTTCTTGTCCTCATAACCCAAATCCGCACAGATAGCCGCAGATGTTTGCGCATCGGGTGCTCCCGGGACAATGCGATCTACCAAGGAATTACAGAAATGGTTAGCGTCTTGTAGCCATGTGACAAATTCAGCGGGCAATTGATGATCTGCCGCTAATTTCAAGACGATTTCTTTTAAGATGTCACCATTGTTAATGATTAATTCAGTCGGGATGATCACCATTCCTGACTCAACAGAGCCGTTGAAATGTTGCCAACGGGCATATAAAAATGCCAAAAGTTTCGCAGGGAATGATTTCGGACATGCTCCATCGATCGGGTCATTCGCGTGGTATTGAATGCCAACTTCCGTCGTATTGGAAATGATGACTTGCATATCACTACTCGCAGCACAGGCTAAAATTTCATTCCAAGCGGTTGCAGCGGTAATAGTTCGCGAAATGGATGAATTGATGACCGTTTCTTCGATAGCAACGCCATCCTCTATCCCTTTAATGCAATGCGTAAATAATCCATCTTGTTCAGTAAAAGCATCAGCACCTGGTCGGTCGGTTGATTTAACCACCACAACACGGCCCTTAAATTGGCCTGCACGATTCGCTTTGTCAATAAAGAAATCACATAATCCGCGTAATAATACACCGGTTCCGAATTGCAATACTTTTTCAGGGTATTCAAAAACGGCTGGATTAGGAACTTGAACGGAAATCTTGGAGCTAAATCCTGCTGCTAAATTTTGTTTATTTAATATGGCCATGCCTAATGCTATTGTTGTTCTTTCCTCTTTAAAGGCTTCTTAACCCCTTTTTTACCCAAAAAGCCCGAAGTTTTTCGGGCTTGGGCAAGAATAAAAAATTTAAAACGATTACGCTTCTCCTATTGGGCCATTATAACTCATGGGAAATTGGAATCCACCGTCTCCTCCATCTTTATTTATGGGCCCAAAACTATCTTCATAGCGTTGAACATTCTCTTGTAAGGCTTGTAATAATCGGTAGGCATGATCAGGTGTCATAACCACCCGGGACTTTACTTTTCCTTTCGGTATGCCAGGTAATATGCGGATAAAATCCATGACAAATTCAGACGGTGAGTGGGCTATCAAGGCCAAATTTACATAAGCGCCTTCCGCCAATTCTTCAGGTAATTCGATATTCAGTTGGTTCTCTTCTGTGGGATTTTCCATAATCAATTGTTATAAGTTTTGAATTTACAAAAGTGCGCGGAGAGATTAAACCAAAAGTCCATTTTGTTTTGCCTGTAAAGCAAAATAGGTGGTTCCTTCGCGCATTAATTCGGCATGTGCGCCTGATTCAATACAGGTTCCGTTGTGCATCACATGGATCTGATCCGCCTCCTGAAAATTTTGCAAGCGATGACTAATCAATACCACCGTGGGGACGAAATCCCTAATCGCTCGCAATACACGCTTTTCGGCTTCTGAATCAAGCGCCGCCGTTGCCTCATCAAGTAGGATAACTTCAGGTTGGCGATACAGGGCACGCGCAATACCTATTCGTTGTTTTTGGCCGCCGGATAAGGCAATTCCATGTTCGCCTATAAGGCTCTCCATCCCATGGTCTAATTGCCTGATGAGTGTATCTAGTCCCACCGCTTTTGTGATTTCCTTCAGGTAGTCTTCATTAGGCTTGGAGTCCCCAAGCGCAATGTTGGATGCGATGCTTCCGTCAAAAAGCTGAATTTCTTGAGGTACACAGGCAATTTTTTGTCGGAGGACCTCCGTGGCCAAATGCTCAATCGACTCTCCATTCCAGGTTATCCTGCCTGATTGAATCGGGTAAAGTTTTTGTATGAGGTGAAATAGGGTGCTTTTACCCGAACCACTTTCGCCTACAATTCCCGTAAATTTCCCCTGAGGGCACGCCAAACTTACATTATTTAGAATCTGTTTTCGAAACCCGTATTGAAAATTGACTTGGTGAAATGTTAAGCTAGACTGTAAGTTTTGCGGAACCCGATTTCCCTTGTCTTCCACGCTTGCATCTAATATATCATACAATCGTTCGCTAGCAATTTTGGCCGACTGCCAAGATTTGTTGACTTGTGTTAATTGAGACAAGGGCCCTGAGAAATAATTATAAAGGGCAAATAAAGCAAACAATTCGCCTATGCTCAGTTGGTCTTGCATGACTAATTTACCGCCTTGCCATAGTAGAACCAAAATAAACAAGGCACGTATTAATTGGACCGCCCATTCCGCCAGAAAATTCATTCGTTTTGATGCGTAGGCTGAACCCAGGAATGTGATAAGTAGTGCCTGTGTTTTTGCCTGAAGATAGTTATGTATTCCGTACATTTTGATGGTCTTCGCCCGATGGATCGATTCCACTACATGATTTTCTAGTTTGGCCGTACTTTCCATCATTTGCCGTTCTTGCTTGCTGTTCCAACGATTACTTATTCCGTAAATGGCAGCATGCAGCCCAATGAGTGGAGTCATCATCCAGCCTAGGCGCGCATCCCACCAAAACAACAGCGCATAAGCCGAGAGTACAATACTCCCATGGAGAAATATGTCTATCAAAACCTCATTGATAAATTGTCGGATCTTGACCGCATCGCTCACCCGCGACATGATTTCACCTACCCGAAAGGTATCAAAAAATCGCTGCGGCATCATAAATATATGCTTGAAATAGCCCTGCATAATTCCTTGATCTAGCTGTAAACCGATGTCTAGCAAGCGACGCGTTTTATAGGCTTGCAAACCAAACTGTAAAATCAATAAACCTAGCATGGCCAGCGTATAGTTTTGCAGCAGGTCGAACTGCTTACGCGGGATGATTGCATCTGAAATTTGTTGGACAAAAAGACTCATGGATAAGCCAATCAATGTATAGAGGATAGCGATAAGCCATGTCGTAAAAAAGCGGAATCGATAAGGGTGCATCAGTCCCCAAATACGCCTAGGGAGGCTTATTTGTTCCCGATAAGCTTTGAAGGTTGAACTGGGCTTCATGAGGATAATGACCCCCGTCCAAAAGGTCTCGAACGCATTCCAAGTTATTTTCCGCGCCTGGCCATCTAGGGGGTCCATGACGAGCACATGATTTTCATGGATACGATCGAGCACCATAAAGTGCCCCAACTTATTTTCTATAACGCCATGTACGATGGCTGGAAGTGGAATATGCATTAATTGATTGCGTGAACCTCGCAACGCTTTTGCCTTGAAGCCCATCGCATTAGCCGCGTGTAGCATACCCACAAGGTTAGTTCCCTGTAAATCCGTTTGGGCCCACTCCCGAATGTTAACAAGCGGTACGTGTAATCCATAATGTTGTCCGATTGACGCAAGGCATGCGATTCCACAATCCTTGACGTCCTGTTGTTTGATCTTAACCATGCCCAAAATTGGCCAGGAAAAGAACGAAACCTTATTCGGAAAAAGCATTTATCAAGGTGCTGATAAAAAAAGAACCCCGAACGTTGCCGTCCGGGGTTCTTTAATCATAAGCGACAAGCAGAAATTAGTTGCTTGCTGCTGTTTCTTTTACGTCTTCAACTTCCGTTGCAGTCGCTTTCTCCAATTGTTTCAACTCATCCGATGAGTTTACTAAAATGTTTAGATAGCGACGAACACCTGTACCCGCTGGAATCAAGTGACCTACGATAACGTTCTCTTTCAAGCCGTCTAAGGTATCTTGTTTCGCGCGAATCGATGCCTCAGAAAGAACTTTCGTTGTTTCTTGGAACGATGCAGCTGAGATAAATGAATCCGTACCTAATGATGCTTGAGTGATACCTTGTAAGTTCGAAGAAGATACCGCTGCTTGCGCATCACGTACTTTCATCAACTTCAAGTCACGGCGTTTCAATGATGAATTTTCATCACGTAAAGCACGTGCAGAAAGAATCATACCCGCTTTGTATTTTTCAGAATCACCAGCATCTGTAATCACTTTCTTATCCAAGATGGTATCATTTTCTTGACGGAAGACAAAACGATCTACGTTTTGACCTTGTAAGAATTGCGTATCACCTGGTTCAAGGATTTCCACTTTTTGCATCATTTGACGAACGATACATTCGATGTGCTTATCATTGATTTTTACACCTTGTAAACGGTATACATCTTGAATCTCATTTACTAAGTATTCTTGAACCGCTGTAGGTCCTTTGATTTTCAAGATATCCGATGGCGTAATTGCACCGTCTGATAATGGCATACCTGCACGTACGAAGTCATTATTTTGTACCAAAATGAAACGAGTCAATGGCACTAAGTAACGACGTTCTGTTCCTTCTTTCGGCGTAACGATAATTTCACGGTTACCACGTTTGATGATACCATATGAAATTACACCATCGATTTCAGAAACAACCGCTGGGTTAGATGGATTACGTGCCTCGAACAATTCCGTTACACGAGGAAGACCTCCTGTAATGTCACGTGTTTTACCTGCCGCACGTGGAATCTTCGCGATGATTTGACCCGCTTTGATTTTATCTCCTTCGTCGATTGCTAAACGTGCACCTACTGGTACGTTATATACTAAGTTTTCTTTGCCTTTCGCAACAACCAATACGGATGGGTTTTTCGTCTTATCTTTCGATTCGATAATCACCTTCTCACGCATACCTGTTTGCTCATCCGCTTCCTCTTTGTACGTATTGTTTTCTTCGATTGCCTCGAATTCTACTTTACCTTCTGCTTCAGATAAGATTACCGCATTGTATGGATCCCAAACGCAAATTTCATCCCCTTTCTTAATGGCTTGTCCTTCTTTAACACGTAAGAATGAACCATAAGGAACGTTATTTGAAATCAAGACTTGCTTGTTCGCTGGATTAACGATTTGAACCTCACCCGAACGACCCATCACGATTTCAGTTGGGTTACCTTCTGAATCCGTAGAGCTTACCGAACGAACCTCTTCAAAATTGATGACACCATCAAATTTCGCTTTCACACTCGCATCCAAGGAAACGTTTTGTGCTGTACCCCCAACGTGGAATGTACGTAATGTCAACTGCGTTCCTGGCTCACCGATGGACTGAGATGCAATAACACCTACTGCCTCACCGATGTTCACCATACGTGCTGTAGACAAGTTACGTCCGTAACACTTCGCACAAACACCACTGCGTGTTTCGCAAGTTAATACCGAACGAATTTCTACTGAATCAATCGCTGTTTCGTCGATTTTCTGTGCTGCGATTTCTGTGATTTCATCACCCGAAGCAACAATCATTTCGCCAGAAACGGGATCAATTACATCATGTACAGATACACGACCTAAGATACGCTCTGATAATGGTTCGATGATTTCCTCATTGTCTTTCAATGGGAATACTTCGATTCCACGTAAAGTACCGCAATCTTCTTCATTCACGATAACGTCTTGTGCTACGTCATGTAAACGACGAGTCAAGTAACCCGCATCGGCTGTTTTCAAGGCAGTATCTGCCAAACCTTTACGCGCACCGTGTGTAGAGATAAAGTACTCTAATACGTCTAGACCTTCTTTAAAGTTAGAAAGGATTGGGTTTTCGATGATTTCACCTACCGAACCTTGTAAGTTCTTCTGAGGTTTCGCCATCAAACCACGCATACCACCTAGTTGACGAATTTGCTCACGAGAACCACGGGCTCCAGAGTGCATCATCATGTAGATCGCGTTAAATCCTTGGTTATCTTCTTCCATCTGCTTCATCAAAGTCTCGGTAATTTTCGAGTTCACTTTAGTCCAGATGTCAATAACTGCGTTGTAACGCTCGTTATCTGTGATTAAACCCATTAAGTAGTTGTCCCAAACTGCTTGAAC
>CANGCD010000098.1 GCA_947452215.1 Cytophagaceae bacterium
TTCACTCTTCGTTCTTCACTCTTCGTTCTTCACTCTTCGTTCTTAACTCTTCGTTCTTAACTCTTCGTTCTTAACTCTTCGTTCTTCACTCTTACTTAATTATCGCTTCTTCTTCCTCCCATCAAATTCAGGTAATAAAGCAACTGTGCTAACATGCCCAGTGCAGCAACTACATAGGTCATTGCAGCCCACCAAAGCGCGTCTTTCGATAATTCATATTCAGCGGGAGTAACAATATTATTCGCTTTAATCCAGGCCAAAGCGCGGTTAGATGCATCGAATTCTACAGGTAGCGTGACAAAGCTAAAGAGCGTTGCGAGCGCAAACAAAGCCACCCCAATCGCCAAAACAGTCGAATTTCCAGTGGAGTATAAAAGCATCATGCCAGCCATCAATAATAGCGGCATGAATCCATTCGCAATGTTCAACATGGGTACCATCGCACTGCGAAATTGCAAAAAGCTATAAGCCTTTGCATGTTGAACAGCATGTCCACATTCGTGTGATGCGACAGCTGCAGCGGCAGCATTCCGACCATAATATACATCATGACTTAAGTTAACCGTTTTGTCAGCCGGATTGTAATGATCCGTCAATTGCCCTTCGACTGAAATAACGCGGACGTCTTGTATTCCATGGTCTGCCAACATGCGTTCTGCGATTTCCTGACCTGATAAATTGCTTTGCAAAGCTGTTTCGGAATACGTTTTGAATTTTGATTTTAAACGCCAAGAAATTAGCATTCCAATCACACCAAAAATAATTGCGATAATCATGTTTTTAATTTTTAAGTTTTTGAATAATGTTAGTTGTTGAATAGGTTGGCACAAGGGGAATGGTTGTCACTTTTCCACCATTTGCGATGACTTCTTTTGCCCCCACGATAGTTTCGACTGAATAATCATCGCCTTTTACAAGAATATCGGGTAGTAGCGCATTGATTAAATTTAAAGGCGTTTCTTCTTCAAAAATGATCACCATGTCTACAAATGCTAGCGCTGCCAAAATCCTTGCACGTGCGTATTCATTATTGACCGGCCTAGTCGGCCCCTTTAGTTGGCGCACGGATGTATCCGCATTTACGCCGACAATCATTTTGCTGCCCGTTTGACGTGCTTTTTCTAGGTAGTCGACGTGGCCGAGGTGAAGAATATCAAAGCAGCCATTGGTAAAAACAACCGCTTGGTTTTCTTGTTTCCAAATTGACCGTCTCGTTTTTGCCTCAGCGAGTGTGCAAATTTTATGACTCGATTCTTGCATTTTTTTGAGGTAAAAAGAAGGTGATGATAAAACTTAATCCGCCAAATAACAAGATTGTTGCCATTTGAGTTCCATGAAAAAAGGTCGCCAAAATAGTCGCTTCCTTTAATGGGATTAAATAAAAGCTAAGCGCGGATGCGACTAAACTATGATAAGCGCCAATTCCACCTTGTGTAGGTGTTGCCATGCCAAACGTTCCCATAACCAGTACGGTTAATCCTGCCGAAAGGCTTAGGGATGAGCTGATGGGAAATGCGAGTAGCAAGGTATAGGTATTTGCGAAGTATGCGATCCAAATTAACAGAGAGTATAAAATGAATTTAGAGGGATTCTTGACTTCTTTGATACTTAAGATTCCTACAAACCAACCTTGTAACAATTTTCCCACTTTGTTTGTCGCTACAAAATGTTCCCAAAGGTTCAATAATTGATCCCGACGAATCCATAGGAAACCCAAGAAGGCAATACCTCCAGCTCCGATACCGGCTAGTAAAATAGTAGGGGGTAGCTTGAAATTTGGGAAAATGAATTGTTGGATCGGTTGCCATTCAACAATGAAGGTGAGGCCAACCAATACCGCGAGGCCGAGTACATCCACAATTCGTTCCGTAATGACGGTACCAAATGATTTTTCAAAGGGAATATTGGCCGTTTTCTGGAGCGAGCCACAGCGGGAAACTTCGCCCATGCGTGGAACGATAAAATTGGCAAAATAGCCAATCATGACCGCAGAGAGTGTTCGGGTAGTGCCAGGCTGGTATTCCATTGCACCCAACAATTGTTCCCAACGCAAGGCGCGAAAAAGATGTGAAATCAATGCGATCACGATTGAGATTATAATCCATTGATAATTTGCCGTTTGTGCTGTCTTGTAGATATCCGCCCAATGCAAATCACTTTTCGAAAAGGCCCAATACAAGAGTCCGATGGCTAATAGGGTTGATATGGAATATTTAAAGAAGGCTTTAAGCATGGAATCTCGTGGAATCAGATGAATTCAATAGGCAAAATAAAGACCTTTAATTAATAAATGTGCGGATTTGTAGTTAATTTTTTATATTTTTGCATTTGTTTTTTGGGATAATTTCCCCTAACTAATTTTAGCATGTCTAAATTACGTATTCTTTACGTTTCCAGCGAGGTAGATCCGTTCCTCAACACATCCAAAATTGCTGATTTTGTTCGCGCGTTACCAACAGCGATGCAAGAGCGCGGGATGGAAATTCGAATTTTGGTTCCCCGCTTTGGGTCGATTAATGAACGTAAAAACCGTTTGCATGAAGTTGTTCGTTTGTCTGGAATTACGATTCCTATGGGCGACGAAGAAAAGCCCTTGACCATCAAGGTTGCCAGTATTCCAGCAGCAAAATTGCAAGTTTATTTCATTGATAACGAGGATTATTTCCAACGTAAATATGTTTTAACCGACAAAGAAGATGCGTTTTATGCGGACAATCATGAGCGTGCGATTTTCTTCTGTAAAGGTGCTCTAGAAACTGTTGTCAAGTTAGGATGGTCACCTGATGTCATTCATTGCAATGATTGGATGTCAAGTTTTGTCCCTTTGTACATATCTTCTTATTACCGTAACCATCCGATTTTCAAAGATTCAAAAACAATTTTTTCTCCTCACAATACGAGCTTTGATTTTTCGTTTTCAGTGGACGATTTAAAAGAAAAAGTGAAAATTGGCGACATGGACGATGAGCATTTGTCGAGTTTAGATGCAGGAGATTACGGTGCATTTATTAAGATTGCTGCTGAATTTGCTGATAAAATTGTTTCTTTAGAAAATGCGGATAATAGCCGTATCCAACCGATTATTGATGAATTTCAAGATAAAACCTACCAAAACATTGCCGATAATGACCTCGATTTCTTCGAAAAAACGTACATTGAATTGGCCGGCAATTAAATGGTTGGGAATTGTTTCCCTTTTTCTCGCTTCTTGTGATACACCAAAAGAAATTGGTGCTGATTTATTCAGCGTAGAAGTAGGCCTAAATTTTACCGATACCCTTCGTGTTAATTCAAGCACTGTTTTGATGGATTCCATTCAAACTGGTGGTAGTAATACTTTGTTAGTAGGTTCGTTTCTACATCCTACCTTGGGGACATTCGAGTCAATTGCCTACACGCAAATTGCCAATGCGGATTCGTTAATTGCAACGAATGTTTCCATACTAGATTCATTGAAAATGCATTTGGTTTATAAGAATTTTCAAGGTGATACAAATCAATTACATACCTTACAAGTTTATAAATTGAAAGATAGTTTGAGTTTATCGACAGACTATTTCGCAAATACATCAACAATTACGGCTCAACCGTCGGTTGTAGGTTCTTACGCATTCCGTCCGCGTCCAATTCGCTCAAAAGCATTTAATGGAGATTCTCTGAAATTGGATACGCTGCATTTTCCCATGTCGAAGACTTTGGGTGCAGAATTGTTAGCTAAATATTCCGACAAGACCTTAGCCGGTGGAGGATCTGCATTCCGAGTATCTTTTCCTGGCTTGATGTTGAAAACAATTACCGCTGCCAAATCGGCTTTGATAGGTTTTTCTCCCGCTTATTCACGAATGACCTTGCATTGGCACAATCCGAATGATACGACAAAGTATGAATTGAATTATTACTTTAGTTTATCTAGTGCAATGATGACGGAAGTGCATGCGCGCTTTAATCAATTTAAGATTAATCGAACAGGTGCATTAGCCGCATTAACTAAGTCGGGAAATACAGTACCTGCAGCAGTTACCGGACAAGTAACGTATGTGCAATCTGGTTCTGGTTTAGTTACGAAGTTGGATATGCCAACTTTAATGAACTTAAAAGGTAATCGTAATATTGCTATTAACAAAGCCGAATTGGTTTTACAAGCGCAAGATGGCGTTGACGTAAATCAAAGTTTAGGACAATTAACATTATTACAAGTAGACGGAAACAATCGTCCGATTCGAAATTCGTATGGCTTAGGTTATATCCATTCTGAAGGGGGATCTGGGATTCAGACAGCCGGTTTTAATTCAAGTATGAATACTTACACGTTCAATATTACGACTGAATTGCAGTCTATACTGAATGGTAGAAGGGAGAATCTTGGATTCTTAGTAACACCTTCGCTTTCAGCCAGTTCGACGGGTTATACCAAAATGACGAGTGAATCAGCTCGCTTCATTCCCTTGAATGCGTTGAAAACTAAAATCCGCGTCTATTATTCTTATATTGCCAAATAAAACTTGGTCACATGTCTACCCTGAATCAAGATTTGCGGGTGAGTTACATACAAACCGATTTGGTTTGGGAAAATCCAATAGCTAATTGTGCCGAATTAGAAGAGCGCATACAAACATTGCACGGTAAAACAGATGTAATTGTTTTACCCGAAATGTTCAGTACGGGTTTTAGTATGTCGGAAACAGGTGCTGAAATAGCAGCAGGCCCTACAGTGCAATGGATGAAATTACAAGCTTCCCGACTTCAAGTATTGCTCATCGGAAGTCTTAAAATCAAAGATTCGGGTCATTTTTATAATCGATTGCTAGCAGTTCATCCTTCAGGTCATATTGACTTTTATGACAAGCGGCATTTGTTTCGCATGGGATCCGAGGATTCTTTTTATTCCGCAGGCAATACATTCCAATTAATTTCTTACAAATCGTGGTCGATAGCACCCTTTATTTGCTATGATTTACGCTTTCCTGTTTGGTCGAGGAATGTTGGATTAAAATACGATTTAGCTATTTATGTGGCGAATTGGCCATCGGCTCGGACACATGCTTGGTCGAGTTTGCTTCGCGCACGCGCCATTGAAAATTTGGCTTATGTATTAGGTGTAAATCGGATAGGAGTGGATGGGAATCAATTGACCTACGATGGTGCCTCTTCTATTTTGAATTTTAAAGGCGAGGACCTGCTGCAATTAAGTTCACGAGAATCGATTGAGACGCAGACTTTGTCTTATACAGCTTTATTGGATTTTCGTGCTAAGTTTCCTGCGCATTTGGATGCAGATTCTTTTACGCTTTTGCCTTAGTTTTCTCTTGAAAAAATTGGCTTAAGCCACCTGGGAAACCCTTTGCTTCTTCCATCGAACAATCTGCTTCTAATTTCCCATGGTTAATCAGTAGCAATCGGTCACAAATAGCTTCAACTTCACTTAAAATATGGCTTGAGAATAAAATGGTTCGTCCGGTTTTCAAAGACTGAATTAAGGAACGAATATCTTCCATCTGATTGGGGTCAAGTCCACTGGTGGGTTCATCCAAAATAAGGATCGATGGATTATGCAAGATTGCTTGGGCTATCCCTACACGCTGTTGATATCCTTTCGATAAGGTGTTTATTTTTTTATGCTGCTCTTTGATCAATCCTGTTAATTCAATAACCTCTTGAATTCTTTTACTTTGTATCTCTTGGGGTATTTTCTGTATGTCGGCAATAAATTCAAGAAACTCCTTTACGTACATGTCGGTATATAAGGGATTATCTTCCGCGAGATAGCCAATATTTTTTTTGAATTCCCATGATTCGGAGTCAACCGCTTTACCTGCCAAAAATGCTTCTCCTGAACTCGGTTTAATGAGGCCAACGAGCATTTTGATTGTCGTGGATTTCCCTGCGCCATTCGGACCTAAAAAGCCAACAATTTGACCAGTCTCTACCGTGAAATTCAGGGCATTGACCGCCAATTGCTTACCGTATTTTTTACAAAGGTTTTTAGCTTCAATCGACATATTGAAATCTTTGATATTATCTAACAAAGGTAGCTAAAATGGGAACTATTTCTGCTTACCTTTGTGTTTTCGTTTCAAAACAGAGCAAAATGCAAGAGGAAAGTATACGATTGGATCGCATCGCGGATGCGATTGAGGATATTCGTCAGGGGAAAATGATTATTGTAGCGGACGATGAAAATCGGGAGAATGAGGGAGATTTGATTTGTGCATCCGAAGCGATTACGCCTGAAATGGTTAATTTTATGATTCGTGAAGCGCGCGGCTTGATGTGTGTGTCCTTAACGAATGAGCGTTGTTCCGAGTTAGGCTTGGAAATGATGGTGGATCAAAATACCACTTCCCATGAAACTCCTTTCACGGTATCAGTGGATTTATTGGGTCACGGTTGTACGACAGGAATCTCAGCGCAAGATCGAGCAAAAACGATTCAGGCATTAGTGAATGCCGATACACGTCCCAGTGATTTAGGCCGCCCTGGTCATATATTCCCATTAAAGAGCCGTACCGAAGGTGTTTTGCGTCGTACGGGTCATACGGAAGCTTCCATGGACTTCGCCAAATTAGCTGGATTTAAACCTTCTGGGGTTTTGATCGAAATATTAAATGAGGATGGTTCCATGGCGCGTTTGCCGGATTTACGTCGGATTGCTGATAAATTTGATTTGAAGTTGGTAACCATCAAGGATTTAATCGAATACCGTTTAGCTACCGAATCCTTGATTCAGCGTGAAATTGGCGTGGATATGCCTACGGAATGGGGGCATTTTGATTTAATTGCCTACAAGCAAAAAAATACGGGAGATACACATTTAGCCTTGATTAAAGGAACTTGGGATGCGGATGAGCCTGTCATGGTTCGGGTTCATAGTTCTTGCGTAACAGGAGATATTTTCGGCTCTTGTCGGTGTGATTGTGGTGGCCAACTCCATAAGGCGATGGAAATGGTTGAAAAGGCTGGGAAGGGTGTTGTCTTATATATGTTCCAAGAAGGAAGGGGCATCGGCCTATTGAATAAGTTGAAAGCCTACAAACTTCAAGAGCAAGGACGTGATACGGTGGAAGCGAATTTAGAATTAGGTTTTGCGATGGATGAGCGTGATTATGGCGTTGGAGCACAGATTCTACGGGATTTGGGTATACGTAAAATCAAGTTGATTTCGAATAACCCCAAAAAGCGGGCTGGACTTTTAGGGTATGGTTTAGAGATTGTGGAATCTTTGCCGATTGAAATTCAATCGAATCCCCATAATGAGACTTATTTAAAAACGAAACGGGACAAAATGGGTCATACCATTTTGAAGCGATAAAAAAAGGCTCCGTTTGATGCGGAGCCTTTTTTGTTAGTTATTACCTAATATAATGGGGGTTGATTTATTCCCCATAATAATCACTTTGGTGTTGGGCGATTTGGCAATCTCTTTTTGCGCGATGATGGATTCATATTGCAATTGTTTGTCGCTTAATCCGGTCGATAAGATTTTCTGATAATCAGCGATGCCTTGCGCTTCCACGCGTTTACGTTCTGCCTCTTGTTTTTCTTTCAATAACACGAATTGCATTTTTTGCGCATCTTGTTCCGCATTGATTTTAGATTCAATCGTTTGCTTGACTGAGTTAGGTAAATTGATGTTTCGAATCAATAATTGTTCTAAAACTAGGCCGCGCTTTTTGAAATTACTTTCAATGTCTTTGTAGATACGGGTTTGAAATTCATTTCGTTTTAGCGAGTAAAGTGCCACTGCATCGTAATAAACTGCATTATCGCGAATCATCGTACGAGTGATCGGTCGAACAACTTTGTCTTTGTAATCGGGTCCAATTTCTTGAAGGATCGTAGGTGCTTTAGAAGGTAGAATACGATAGAGTACGGTAAGGTCTACGACAACTTCTAGACCATCGGCGGTTAAAACGCGAATCGCGTCATCGCCCTCGCGGTCACCTTCGTCGTGTACTGCCGACATGGTATAGTTTTGTGTTTTCGAATCGAAAACGGTAATACTAGCAAGGGGGTTGACAAAATTTAATCCACTTGCTAAGGTGCGATCGGACACTTTACCGAATACACTTTGAACACCGACCTCGCCTGCATCAATTTGTTTGATCGTAGAGCTGCTAATTCCGAGTACCATAATAACAATGGCAGCTTTACGTAGAGGGGAAGCGAATTTCGCGAAAATAAGATTTGGATTGTCAATGGATTTGCTGGCGAAAAATAAAACAGCGCCAAGGATGATGAATAGCATATTGTTCTTGTTTAGATAGCGAAAGGTACATATTTCTTTGCGTTTAAATTCAAAATTACGGTGACGTTTTTCGGCAAAATATAGCTAATTTTGAATATGATTCAGTTGAAGCACATACACAAGGAATTTGAGGGTCGTGTTGTTTTGGATGGTATAGACGCAAGTTTTCAGCCTGGCAAAATCAATATGGTTATCGGGGGGAGTGGAACAGGGAAGAGTGTATTGCTCAAGTGCATGATTGGTATTTTAAAGCCGGAACAAGGGCAGGTATTATACGATGGTCGCGATTTTCTTCAAGCGGACCAAGATACGGTGAAGGCGATTCGTCGGGAAATGGGGGTTTTATTTCAAGGAGGCGCTTTATTTGATTCAAAAACGGTTTTAGAAAATGTTCGCTTTCCTTTGGATACGCTAACATCTCAAACTGTAGAAGAAAAAAATACCCGTGCGATGTTATGTTTACAACGTGTCGGATTAGAGGCTGCAGCTCACCAGATGCCATCAGATATTTCGGGGGGAATGAAAAAGCGCGTAGGTATTGCGCGTGCAATCGTGATGAATCCTAAATATCTTTTTTGTGATGAGCCTAACTCGGGTTTAGATCCATTGACTGCTGTAAAAATCGACTTATTGATTCAAGAAATCACTAAGGAATTTAATATTACCACCATCGTTATTTCACACGATATGAATTCGGTGATGCGATTGGGGGAATACATTATCTTTTTGAAAGATGGGAAAAAAGTTTGGGAAGGAAGTAATCAAAACCTGCTGCAAACAGATGTACCTTCTTTACAAGAATTTTTATCGACCAAACTTACCTAATATGCCCTTGGTTAAATCGGCTCCACGTGTTTTGGAAAACGTATCCATGCTGCCTTACAATACATTTGGCATCGATGTTTCAGCGCGTTATTTTGTTGAAATCAATCACTTGCAGGAATACATAGAGCTCGTTCAAACGGGGAATTATGCGCATGTAAAACATTTGTTTTTAGGGGGAGGTAGTAATTTATTATTGACCAAAGATATCGATGCCTTGGTTGTTAAGATCCAACTGAATGGCATAGAGGTCGTGGATGAAGATGCCGATCATGTTTGGGTGAAAGCTGGAGCTGGTGTCGTTTGGCATGATTTTGTATGTTATGCCGTCGATCATCAGTGGGCTGGGATTGAAAACATGTCCTTGATTCCGGGGACGGTAGGTGCCGCACCTATGCAGAATATTGGTGCATATGGAGTAGAAATCAAGGATACGTTCGACCATCTGGATGCTTTGAATTTAGCGAACTTACACATTGAACGTTTTGATGCAGCGCGATGTGCTTTCGGTTATCGTGAGAGTTTTTTCAAGCACGCAGGGAAA
>CANGCD010000099.1 GCA_947452215.1 Cytophagaceae bacterium
AATTCAAGCAAGATACTTGCCACATTTTTCTTAAATTGGGTCATGCAATTTTACAAATACCAAGGAACCGGAAATGATTTTGTCATCATCGACGACCGAAATCAGACATTTACCCTCGATACCCAAGCGATTGCACAGCTGTGCCACCGTCGTTTTGGCGTGGGTGCAGATGGGCTCATGCTCCTGCAAAATGCTGACGGTTACGACTTTCGCATGGTCTATTTTAATTCCGACGGAACCGAGGGAACGATGTGTGGGAATGGCGGCCGTTGTTTGGTCCGCTTTGCCGCAGATTTAGGCATCGTACAAGAAAAAGCACACTTTATCGCGGTGGATGGCCCGCATTTGGCCTACATTACACCCTCAACAATCTCCTTGCAGATGCAAGATGTGGCGAATATCGCCCAGCACGATGACGATTATTTTACCAATACCGGTTCGCCGCATGTGGTGCGTTACGTCCAACAGGTGCAATTCACGGATGTGAAGAACATCGGCGCAGCGATTCGTTACTCGGAGGCTTATCAAGGCCAAAATGGCACCAACGTGAATTTCGTGGAGAAATTAGATCCCCAAACCCTCTTCGTTCGGACTTACGAGCGCGGGGTGGAAGACGAGACCTATTCCTGCGGAACGGGCGTGACGGCAGCGGCTTTGGTATCCAATGCAACCAAAGGCATGCCTAGCCCCATTCAAATCAAGACATTAGGCGGCGAATTAGCCGTGCAATTCGAAGGAAACAGCACGGACGGATTTACCGAAATATTTTTAATTGGCCCAGCCAAACACGTTTTTACCGGAGAAATTTAGGATATGACATTTGACGCAACGACCCAAGCAAACATCGACCAATGGTTAAACGGCCCCTACGATGCCGAAACCAAAACACAAATTCAAGCAATGATCGCTTCCGGCGAACAGACCGCTTTGACGGATTCCTTCTACAAATCCCTGGAATTTGGGACGGGCGGCATGCGCGGCGAGATGGGCGTGGGTTGCAACCGCATGAATCAATACACGGTGGGTGCAGCGACCCAGGGTTTTGCGAATTACCTCAACAAATGTCTGCCTGGTCAAAAAATCAAAGTGGCGATCGCGCACGATTCCCGCAACAATTCCCCGGAGTTCACGCGCATCGCAGCAAATATCTTCACGGCAAATGGCATTGAGGTATACCTATTCCCTGCTTTGCGTCCTACCCCGCAGTTATCGTTCACGGTACGCGAGTTGGGCTGCCAAGCCGGTTTGGTCATCACCGCATCCCACAACCCAAAAGAGTACAATGGCTACAAGGCCTATTGGGCCGATGGCTCACAGGTCGTAGCGCCGCATGACAAGAACATCGTGGCGGAGGTGAATGCTATTTCCACGGTCGCTGATATTAAATTTGAGGGCAATGATTCCCTATTACATTTATTGGACGAATCCATCGATGCGGCCTATTTGAAAACGATCCAGGCGAATTGTCGGAAGCCCGACGTCATCCAACGCCAAAAAGACCTTAAAATCGTCTTCTCTCCTATCCATGGAACGGGGATTACCTTGGTGCCCAAAGCATTAGCGCTATTAGGATTTGAGGCCGTAACGGTCGTGGAAGAGCAAGCAATTCCGAATGGCAATTTCCCAACTGTCGTATATCCGAATCCGGAGGAAAAAGAAGCGATGACTTTGGCCTTAAACAAAGCCAAAGCGATCGATGCGGATTTAGTCATAGCTACAGATCCTGACGCGGATCGCGTAGGTGCAGCGGTGAAGAACCAACACGGCGAATGGGTGCTGTTGAACGGTAACCAAATGGCCAGTTTGATCCTGTATTACCTATTGAAAGTAACGGATTTGAAGGGCAATGAATTTGTTGCCAAAACGATTGTGACCACGGATTTGATCGATAAAATGTGTGCGTCGAAAGGCGTGACCTGCTACAACACCTTGACCGGCTTTAAATACATCGCGCAGGTGATCCGCGAATTAGAAGGCAAAGAAAAGTTCATCGGCGGAGGCGAAGAGTCCTACGGCTATTTAATTGGTGATGCTGTGCGTGACAAAGACGCGGTGGCCTCTTGTGCCATGATCGCAGAATTAACGGCTTACGCGAAAGATCAGGGCAAATCCCTATTCGACTTCTTGGCCGAAATGTACATCGAGAATAATTTCTATTACGAAGGCCTTATCTCCTTGACCAAAAAGGGCAAAGCCGGTGCAGAGGAAATCAAGCAAATGATGATTAACCTTCGTTCGAATGTTCCTGCGTCTGTCGCAGGTTCTAAACCGGTAACGGTACTTGACTACGAAGGGCTTGTTTCCACAGACCTGGTAACGGGTATCCAAACACCTATCACCGTTGGCCGTGGCATCGAAGCTTCCAACGTGATTCAACTCATCCTCGCCGACGGTTCGAAAGTCTCCGCACGTCCATCGGGAACAGAACCCAAAATCAAGTTCTATGTATCGGTGAATGCTCCTTTGGCATCTGCAGTTGATTTCGACAAGACCTTTGCAGCTTTGCAGGAGAAGGTTGGGGTGATTCAGAAGGATTTAGGTCTCGTGTAGAGACGCGATACCTCGCGTCTAAATAGACAGAACTTTGTAGAGACGCGATACTTCGCGTCTTTTTTCTTTGGCAAACCATTTAGGATTGCTAAAGTTTGAGGCGCTCTTCGCGCCGATTATTGTAGAGACGCGATACCTCGCGTCTAATCCCTAGGCTAAAGCCTAGGGTTATTAAAAAAACCCCAGACTTTAGTCTGGGGCTCTACAGACTTTAGTCTAGCATGCTTCCATGAAATAGACATCTACCAGCCTACGGTTAATAATAACCCCAGACTTTAGTCTAGCATGCTCGTATGAAAACGACATCCCACCAGCCTACGGCTGGAATCCCTAGGCTAAAGCCTAGGGTTATTAAAAAAACCCCAGACTTTAGTCTGGGGCTCTACAGGTTTTAACCTGGGGACTAGACGCGAAGTATCGCGTCTCTACATCTTCATCCTATGCCAACTTAAACTCACTCGTAAAGTGGAATTCAATCTCAGGATTATTCGTTTGATTCATGCGAAGAATCCAGTCGGATTCCGCTAGGAACACGTAATTGCCATCTTTATCTTGTGCGATATTTTGGCCTTTTAAGCGGACAAATTCTTGCAGTTTTTTCGGGTCTTCGGAGGTGATCCAACAAGCCTTGGTCACCGACATGCCATCAAAGCGACATTTCGCGCCGTATTCATGCTCCAAACGGTATTGGATTACCTCATACTGAAGATCTCCCACCGTTCCTACAATCTTACGATTTCCTAATTGGGGTTGCGTAAATAATTGGGCAACACCCTCGTCGGTGAGTTGGTCAATCCCTTTTTCCAATTGCTTAGATTTCATCGGATCCAAATTGATCAATTCCTTGAAAATCTCCGGCGAAAAACTCGGGATTCCTTGGTAATTCATCACTTCCCCTTCGGTCAGTGTATCGCCAATTTTGAAGGTACCCGTATCGTACAAACCAATTACATCCCCAGGGAATCCTTCTTCCACAACCTCTTTATCTTGGGCCATGAAATTGTAGGGATTCGCGAAGCGTACGTTCTTCTTCAAACGAATATGTTGGTAAAAGGTATTTCGATGAAACACGCCCGAGCATATACGTAAGAACGCAATCCGGTCACGGTGCTTCGGATCCAAATTAGCATGTATCTTAAATACAAAACCCGTAAATTTCTTCTCATTGGGTTCAACCAAACGAATATCCGTCCCACGCGCTTGTGTCGGAGGAGCGATTTTGGTAAACGTATCCAAGAGTTCTTGAATACCAAAGTTGTTAACCGCCGAGCCAAAAAACACCGGCGCCAACTCCCCACTTAAATATTCTTCTCGGTCGAAGGTTTCGTAAACCCCTTCGATCAATTCCACATCTTCTCTTAGTTGATTCGCATCACGCTCACCCACACGCGCATCCAATTCCGGCGTTGCGATATCCACAGAAACAACGTTCTTTTCAATCTTCGTTTTATTCGCCGAGAACAGGTTCAAGGAGCGATCCAACAAATGGTAAACGCCTTTGAAGTTTTGACCCATGTTAATCGGCCAAGTCAACGGACGCACCGATATGCCTAATTTCTGTTCTAATTCGTCAAGTAGGTCAAACGGATTTTGGCCCTCACGGTCCATCTTATTGATGAAAATGATCACCGGCGTCTTGCGCATCCGACATACCTCCATCAAACGCTCCGTTTGTTCCTCGACACCCTTCACGCAGTCGATCACCAAAATCACCGAATCCACGGCCGTCAACGTACGATAGGTATCCTCCGCAAAATCCTTGTGACCGGGAGTATCCAGGATGTTAATTTTGACATCATTGTACTCAAAAGTCATTACGGACGTCGCAACCGAGATACCTCTTTGGCGCTCGATTTCCATGAAGTCGGAGGTAGCCCCCTTCTTAATCTTGTTCGATTTCACCGCCCCAGCTGTCTGAATCGCCCCTCCAAAGAGTAGCAATTTTTCCGTCAGGGTCGTTTTTCCCGCATCGGGGTGAGAGATGATACCAAAGGTCCGTCGTTTGGCAATTTCCGCGTCAATCTTTTGCATAATGATAAATCAAGGTGCAAAAATACGCCAAAAATAGGTCTTTGGCAAACGATGTAGAGACGCGATACCTCGCGTCTGAAATCCCTAGGCTGAAGCCTAGGGTTATAGAGATTAGGATGTCGCCCACCAGCCTCCGGCTGGAATCCCTAGGCTAAAGCCTAGGGTTATAAAATTAGGTTGATGGGGCTCCCAAATCCCTATGCTAAAGCCTAGGGCTATTTATAACCCCAGACTTCAGTCTGGGGAAAAGACGCGAAGTATCGCGTCTCTACACAAAGAGAAAAACCCCATAAAAAAAGCCCCTTACACAGGGGCTTTTCATTAAACTCTCGTATTCAAGTGCGACTTCGGTCGGCCGTACAAGAAGTACACAACCAAACCGAACACCAACCACGCTAAAGCGAATAATTGAGCTGTCCGACCTAAATTCAAAATCAAGAAAGTATTCACCAAGATTCCCAAAGGAGCCACAATGTTTAAGCCAGATACTTTAAATGGACGCTCACGGTTTGGATCACGGAAACGTAAAATCCATACCGCTAAACATACCATCGTAAAGGCAAATAAAGTACCAAAGCTCGTCATATCACCCAATAATGAAATTGGTGTAAAACCGGCTACGATGGAAACAACTGCGCCAACTAAAATCGTCGATTTCCAAGGTGTCTTGAACGTCGGGTGAACCTCCGCAAAGAACTTTGGCAATAAACCATCTTTCGCCATGCCTAAGAAGACACGTGTTTGGCCCAACATCATCACCAACATCACCGAAAGCAAACCTGCCGTCGCCGCTGCCGTAATCACAAATACCGCCCAAGGCTGACCTGCAACATCAAATGCGTACGCTACTGGCGCTTTTAAAGCATCGCCTGTAATGTTTTTGTAGTTGATCATACCCGTCAATACCAAAGATACTGCGATGTATAAAACCGTACAGATCAACAAAGACGCGATGATTGCAAAAGGCATATCTTTCTTCGGATTGATCGCCTCACCCGCTTGGGTTGAAACCGCATCAAATCCAATGTAAGCAAAGAAAATCGCTGATGCTCCTGAGATGATACCACCCCAACCGTACGCTGGCAACATTTCACCACTTTCGTGTTGCACCAAAGTCTCCTCCGGAATGAATGGCGTCCAATTCGCTACATCAATGTAAAAAGCTCCCATGATGATCACGAACAAAATAACCGCAACCTTCAAGACCACAATCATGTTGTTTGCACTAGCTGCTTCTTTGATTCCTTTTACTAAGATCCAAGTCACAAACCATACAATTACCAAGGCAGGTAAATTTACCGAAGCACCACCGAATGATACAGGATCATTCGTTAAGTTCTCAGGAAGATGCACCCCAAAGAGGTGTAAGAGTTTATTGAAATACCCCGACCACGATACCGCAACGGTCATCGCGCCCATAGCGTACTCGAGGATTAATCCCCAACCGATAATCCAAGCAAATAATTCACCAACGGTTCCATAAGCATAGGCATAAGCACTACCCTCTACCGGCAACATCGCAGCAAACTCCGCATAACAAAGTGCAGCAAAAATACAGCCAATACCCGCAATCACGAATGAAATCGCTAAAGCAGGTCCTGCATGGTAATGTGCCGCGGTTCCTGTTAATACAAAAACACCACCACCGATAATCGCACCGATACCGATAGCTGTTAGACTCCATTTTCCCAATACGCGTTTGAGCTCACTTTTTTGCATGTCTTGCTCAAACATGTGCATGGGTTTCTTTCTCCAGATACTGTTGTTCATAGTTGTTTAATTTGATGAAATATATAAATGCCGGTCACCCTTTCGAACAACCGGCATGAGAACTTATTTCTTTGATTTAGAAGATGTTCCGAAGTCGATTACGATTGGCGCCGCTACAAAAATAGAAGAATATGCACCAAAAACAACCCCGACAAACATCGCGAATGAGAATCCACGCAATACATCACCACCGAAGATCAACAATACCGTTACTACCAAGAATACCGTTGTTGCCGTCATCACCGTACGTGACATTGTATGGTTAATCGACTCGTTGATCGTTTTGATCATCAATGCCTTATTACCCAAATCTGGATTCACACCGATCTCCTCACGAATACGGTCAAATACTACCACGGTATCATTAATCGAATAACCAATAACCGTCAAGACCGCAGCGATGAATACTTGGTCGATTTCCAATTCGAAACCGAACAAACGAACGATACCTACCATACCCAATACCACTAAGGTATCGTGTAGCAAGGCTACAATACCACCCAATGAATATTGCCATTTACGGAAACGAATCAAGATGTAGATAAAGATCGCGATCAAGGCGTAGAAAATCGATACAAAAGATTGCATCAAGATATCATCCGCTACCGTAGCTCCTACTTTCGACTCAGATACGATTTTTGGAGATGCAGATGCGAAATCCTTCAATCCTGTTTCCAATGCCGTACGTACTTTGTTATTCGCTACGATTGACTCATCTTCTACTAAGTAAGAAGTTGTTACTTTCAATTTCGTATCGCTGTTGAAAGTCTTCACCTCAACACCCTTACCACCGAAATCATCCGCCAAAGCTTCTTTCACTTTATCCGTAGGAATTGCTTGGTTAAACTCAATTACATATGAACGACCTCCTTTGAAGTCAACACCTAAGTTGAAACCACCTTGCATAATCACAACGATAGCACCAGCAGCGATTAACAACCAAGAGAACCAGTATGAATACTTACGCTTTCCGATGAAATCAAAGTTCATGCCTTTAAACAAATCACGTGAGATGAATGTCTCAAACGTCATTTCCTTCTCTTTACCTGCTTTGATTGCACGTTTTGCCATCCAATCAACCAATAAATGAGAGATATAAACCGCAGTAAATACCGACGTAACCAAACCGATACAAAGCGTTACCCCAAATCCTTTCACAGAACCAGAACCGAAGATGATCAAGATTACACCAATCAAAACCGTTGTGATGTTACCATCCAAAATCGCACTTAATGCCTTCTCATAACCTACGTTAATAGCATCCAACAAACCTTTCCCAGCATGTAATTCTTCACGAATACGTTCGTTGATTAGTACGTTTGCATCTACCGCCATACCCAATGTCAATACGATACCTGCGATACCTGGCAAAGTCAAAGCTGCTTGGATTTGAACCAAAACACCTGCGATAAAGAATACGTTGAAGAACAAGGCCAAATTCGCCATCCAACCTGGAGTTCCATAGTAACCGACCATGAACACGATCACCAATAACAAACCTAACAACATTGACATATAGCCTTGGTTGATTGCCTCCGCGCCCAATGAAGGACCTACGAATGCATCTTCCACGATACGTGTTGGCGCTGGTAATTTACCAGCTTTCAATACGTTCGCTAAGTCTTTTGCTTCTTCTACTGTAAAGCTACCTGAGATCGAAGAACGACCACCTGGAATCTCTCCGTTGATAACCGGAGCTGAATAAACATAACCATCCAATACAATCGCAATGCGACGACCGATGTTCGCACCTGTCAAGTTTTTCCAGATACGAGCACCTGTTCCGTTCATGGACATCGTTACTTCTGCACGACCTGTTTGGTCAAAATCTTGTGCAGCATCTGTAATCACATCACCTTCCAAAGGAGCCTTTTGGCCTTCAGCTTGTTTCAAAGCTTCTAAAGCTAAGATTTCATCGCCATTCGTGGCAGGAACACCTTTCGCTGCCCAAGCAAATTTCAAATTCGCTGGGAAAAAACCTTTTACATCCGCACGACGGAACAATGCATTCACACGCGCTGTGTCTTTTACATAAACACCGATACCGTTACCCATTTGGATAAACAATTTCGTCAAAGCTGAACCTGAGGTATCTGCTTTCGCTTTTCCTGCTGAATCTTTCGCTGGAGCCGCCAATTGAGATGCCAAAGCATTCGATGTAGTATCTTTCGCCGCTGGAGTTGCTGCTGAAGGCGCTACGGCTGGAGCTTTCGCCTCACGCTCTAAAATAGCACCTAAAGCATTTAAACCTGCACCATATTCGTTCAATTCATAGCACTCAACGAATTCTAATTTCGCAGCACCTGATAATAATTTACGCGCACGCTCTGGATTCTCTACACCCGGTAATTCCACTTGAATACGGTTAGAACCTGGTAAACGTTGGATGTTTGGATTCGCAACACCAAACTTGTCAATACGCGCTTGAATAATCTTATAAACACGATCCACAGCTCCGTCAATCTCCGCATCAATCACACGCTTTACTTGCGCATCGGATGAAGTAGATGAGATTTTTCCGCGGTTTACCGAGTTTGAGAATACAGATGCCAATGATTGTTTCGGCGCAATACGAGCAAATGCCTCGTAGAACAACTCATTAAACGATGACGTCGAAGTTGCTTGTGCAGCACTAGCCTCTGCTAAAGCCTTCTCGAAGTTCGGGTCGTTCGACTGTCCTGAAAGGGCACGCAAGATTTCTACAGGAGAAACTTCTAATACGGCGTGTAAACCACCTTCTAAGTCAAGACCTTTTTGCAAGGCATATTGCGTAACCTCTTGCAAGGTATATCCGATGTAAACCGGTTGCTTCCAAAGGGAATCAATGAAATGTAAACGCTTCGCTGCATCTACTTTGCCATCGGCTGTAGTCGCATACTTAATCGCTTGTTCTTTTAATTGGTTTGACTTCCACGTAAACGAAAGGAAGAAAATACATAGGGCTGAAATAATCGTAGACAGCCAAATAATGGCACTTTTGTAACGCATAACTTTAAGTTAAATTGAAAATAAAAATTGTAAAAATTCTTTTAGACGTTGGACGTTAGACATTGGACTTCTGACCACTGACAACTGACCACTGACCACTGATAACTGGTCACTGACCACTGCTTTTCAGGGCGCCAGAGTGGCAATAAATTGGGTCAATAAAATGCGCATGAATTGCGTCCGATGAATAATAGACGGCAATTTAATGGATGCGGTAGATACCTTCTGAACGAAAACGTGAAGGCTTG
>CANGCD010000100.1 GCA_947452215.1 Cytophagaceae bacterium
AAGAGTGAAGAGTGAAGAGTGAAGAGTGAAGAGTGAAGAGTGAAGAGTGAAAAGTGAGGAGTGAGGAGTGAGGAGTGAGGAGTGAAGAGTGAAGAGTGAGGAGTGAGGAGAGAAGAGTTAGTTTGATTTATCTATTAGTTCTTAACTCTTAGTTCTTAACTCTTAGTTCTTAACTCTTAGTTCTTAACTCTTAGTTCTTAACTCTTAGTTCTTAACTCTCAATCTAACAATATTCTCCACATGATGCGTCTGTGGGAACATATCCACCGGATGCACGACATCCACTTCATACGAAACATCCAATAGGGCTAAGTCCCTCGCTTGCGTTGCCGGATTGCAACTTACATATACAATCTTTTGAGGTTTTACTGCTAAAATTTGATTGACAACGTCCAAGTCCATTCCAGCCCGTGGTGGATCTGTAATAATGACATCAGGAGCCCCGTGAATAGCGATAAATTCTTCCGTCAATACTTTCTTCATGTCACCCGCAAAGAATGTAGCATTCGTAATTCCATTCAAATCCGCATTGATTCGCGCATCTTCTACCGCCATTTCGACATACTCTAGGCCAACAACTTTAGAGGCATGTTTGGCTAAAAACAAACCAATGGTTCCTGTGCCCGTATACAAGTCATAAACGATTTCATTACCTTGTAAATCAGCATATTGACGCACCAATTGATATAATTTTAGCGCTTGTTTGGCATTGGTTTGAAAGAAAGACTTCGGTCCAATTTGGAATTTTAAATCCTCCATCGTCTCCACCATGAAAGGTTTTCCATGGTAACATATGACTTCCAAATCATGGAAAGTATCATTCCCTTTTTGGTTCACGACATAATTCAACGAAGTGATCATGGGAAATGCCGACTTCAGGTATTCCATGACCAATTTTATTTCATCTTCGGTCGCATAGGCAAACTGAACAGTGACCATCCATTCGTCGGTAACCGTATTGCGAATAATCAAATTACGTAATGCACCCTCTTGTTGGTTTTTCAATTCGTAATAAGAAATACCATTTGAATCCGCGAAATCACGAACTCCATTCCGAATGGCATTTGAAGGATCCGGTTGCAGGTAACAATGATCTATTGGCAAAATCTTATCAAACCGGCCTGGAACATGGAATCCAAGCGCATTCATATTACCCAGATCTTCTTTTCCGATTTCATCTTCTGTGAGCCAGCGCGCACAAGAAAAGGTGAATTCTAGTTTGTTACGGTAATAATACGTTTCTTCTGAGCCTAAAATGGGTTGAAATTCAGGCAACTTCACTTTAGCAATACGCGTCAAATTATCTTTGACCTGTTGGGCTTTAAATGCCGTTTGAGAATCATAGGAAACGTGTTGCCATTTACATCCACCACAGATACCAAAATGGCTACATACAACCTCCGTACGATGTTTGGAGAGGGGTTGAATGTTTATCGCCTGCGCTTGTTTGAAGCTTTTCTTCGACTTTAAAATACGCAAGTCGGCAATATCACCCGGAGCAACAGCACCTTGCACAAAAATCACCTCTTCATTCACTTTGGCAATACATTTTGCCTCAGCGGCAAAATCCAAAATGGCAATTTGTTCCAACACCACTGGGGCTTTCTTTTCTTTTTTCTTACTCATGCTGCTAAAAATGTCCACAAAAATACGGCTTTATGTGGGCAAGCCAACCAATTCAAGATAAAACCTTAACTTCGCGATGAAATTAATGTACATGAAGAATCAAGTTGTAATCATCACAGGGGCTAGTTCAGGAATTGGAAAAGCCTTGGCATTTGAATTTGGTGGACAAGGGGCAATTGTCATCATTACCGGACGAAACCCAACAAATCTAAAAGAAGCGGCGGCTGAATTGAAAGCTGCCAACATTCAAAACCATGCGATTGTTTGTGATAGTAGTTCGGAGGAACAAACACGTGCGATGATTCAAGAAGTCGTTCATCGTTTTGGGAAAATTGATTTATTGATCAATAATGCAGGGATCTCCATGCGTTCGATGTTTGAAACGATAGACCTAAGCGTGTTAAAGCAGGTCATGGACATTAATTTTTGGGGAACTGTTTATGCTACCCATGCCGCTTTACCTTATTTAAAACAGAGTCAAGGGGGAATAATCGGGATTTCGTCCATTGCCGGTTATCGCGGTTTACCCGTTCGCACAGGCTATTCTGCTTCGAAATTCGCCATGAATGGATTTTTAGAGGCATTACGCACAGAGTTAATCGGGACAGGTGTACATGTCCTAACCGCTTGCCCGGGATTTACCGCATCAAATATTCGAAATGCATCCTTAACGGGTGATGGAAGCATCTCGGGAGAAAGCATGCGAGAGGAGGAAAAAATGATGTCGGCAGAAGAAGTAGCCACAGAAATCCGAAAGGCCTATTTAGCGAAGAAAAAAACCTTAGTATTGACTTTTCAAGGCAAATTGACTGTTTTTCTAAATAAATGGTTGAATAGCTTTATGGACAAATTGGTCTACAATACGCTAAAAAAAGAAAAAGATAGTCCCTTAAAATAAAAAGCCCTGCCAGACAAAATCCAGCAGGTGCTTATACCCATTAACTTACCACTCTATATTTTTGCTTTGATAGTCTGCAAATCGAGTTGGCTCGAAAAGTCCAATCTCATCGATTCAAAATAATCCTTTGCATGATCAAATTCCGTTATCAATTGATTAAAATACGCTCTATCAAAAACGAGAAACTCGGATTGTTCGGTAGTCATCGCTGTACAAGTATATTTACCACCAACTAAAGCCTCATCAATTCCAATGAAAATAGGCTTGTTTTCTATTAACAAGCACTTATTTTCGTTTGGCCACTCGAGTAAAATAGAACCACATTGTAAGTAAAATACGAATTCAGCCTTTTGACCTTCTCGGAACAAATACTCTCCAGCGAGATACTTAATCTCGATACCACTCGCTAATACCTTTTTTCCTGTTTCCAACAATTGTTCCATGGTCGTCATTTTGACAGCTCAAAAGTAGACGCTTTTGCTTACGGAAATTATGACAATCATCAGTTTCTGAGGTGTCATTTGTCACCTTAGGATTGTAAGCTTTCTACCAACTTTGCGAATATCATGCATCGCATATTTATGGTTGAGCTAGAAAATCCACTTATTGATACACAAACTACATGCTTTCATTGTGGCGAAATATGCCAAGATGTTGTCATTAAATATGAAGCAAAGGATTTTTGTTGCCATGGATGTGAACAGGTTTATCAATTACTTTCCGACAATTCTTTAGGCGATTATTATACGTGTGATATCAATCCAGGAAAGGCCCCATCCAAACAAAATTTCGATTTTTTAAATCATCCCCATTTTAGGGATCAATTAATCAGTTTTTCTGCCAAAGGTATTTCCAAAGTTCATTTCCATTTACCGGCTATTCATTGTCGGTCTTGTTTATACTTACTAGAAAATTTATCCAGGATCGAACCCTCTATTGTCAAATCAAATTTGAATTTTGGAAAGAAAGAATTAACGCTTTGGTTCACTGAGGATAAAATAGATTTAGGAAGTATCGCAGGTTTGTTGGCACGCCTCGGATATGAACCCTTAATTGATTCTAGAGAGGAGCAGGGCCAACAAAAACAGCGAATAAGCCAACAAAATCAATTGTTTTTAAAATTGGGTATTGCTGGATTTTGTGCAGGGAACGCCATGCTCTTCAGTTTTCCAGAGTATTTGGGCATTGAGGCGGGAAACTTAAAAAGTTTGTTTGGATACATCAATATCGTTTTAGGTTCCATTGCTGTATTTTATTCAGGATCGGATTATTTCTCGAATGTTTGGTCGCACTTAAAAATAAGAAAGCTGACGATTGAACTTCCGATACTCTTGGGAATTTTAGTGGGTTATTTACGAAGTGTTTATGAAGTGTTTTCACATACAGGAGCGGGGTATATTGATTCCGTGTCAGGCCTATTGTTTTTCCTATTAATCGGCAAATGGTTCCAACAAAAATCATTTGATTTCTTGTCGTTTGAGCGTAATTATAAGGCTTATTTCCCTTTGGTCATTAGTAAATTCATCCAAGGAAAAGAGCAAACCTGTCCTTTGGAAGAAATCGAGGTGGGGGATCATTTAATAATCCGAAATCAGGAAATTATTCCTGCCGATGCAATTTTATGTCGAGGGACAAGTCAAATGGATTACAGTTTTGTCACGGGAGAAAGTGAATACATTTCCCTCGAACCGGGTAATTCCATGTATGCGGGCGGTCGGCACCAGGGTGAACTCATTGAGATCGAAATCAAAAAAGCCTTAAATCAAAGCCATTTAACACAATTATGGGAGCAACAAGCATTTAAAGACCCGAACCACAAGACGGAAAATTGGGAAAATTTTGCCAATAAAGTTGGGATGTATTTCACCATCATTCTGCTGAATTTGGCCGCTGTGGTAGGTATCTATTGGTTTCAACATGATCCGAGCAAATGGCAAAATGCAGTGGTAAGTGTGCTTGTCATTGCATGTCCTTGCGCATTAGCCATATCCTACCCATTTGCGTTAGGTCATGGGATTCGTTGGATGGCCAAATTCAACTTTTTCGTCAAAGACATTCAGGCCTTTGAGCGAATGTCCCAAGTAGATACCATTGTTTTTGATAAAACGGGAACGCTTACCCTACATCAAGATACAAAACCGACCCTTCAATTAGTTCGTGATCTGAGCCAATCGGAATTAAATACCATCTATACGATGGTGAATCAATCGACACATCCCTTATCACGTCAATTCGCGAAGTACCTCCGAGAAGATTTTGAGGTAAAAAGCGTAGATATAGAATCCATGCAGGAAATACCGGGTAAAGGCATCGAAAGCAAATCCCATGGTAAGATTTTTCAAATCGGTCATGCCCGATTTACAGGACATGCATTGGTTCAACAACAAGATTTCATTCGATCCGAAAGCCAAATGTTTATTCGAATCGGGGAGGAGCGCATCGGTTTTATTGAATTTCCATGGCAAAATAGAGCTGGCGTGGAATATATGCTTCATGCCTTGCAAGCCAATTATGAGGTCTATCTGCTTTCTGGAGACAAAAAAAATCATGCAGGTACCTTATTGGATTGGTTTCCAAATGAAAACCACTACCGTTTTGAATGCAGTCCCATGGACAAAATGGAATTTATTCAAAATCTTCAGAAAAAAGGCAAACAGGTTGCCATGGTTGGCGATGGGCTCAATGATGCTGGTGCATTAAAACAGGCTCAAGTTGGAATAGCAGTTTCAGAAGATCATTTGCACTTTACTCCTTCATGTGATGCCATATTACAGGGGAAACAGCTCGTTCAGCTTCCAACATTTTTCAAGTTTGCCAAATTTGGTCTTCGGCTCATCAAGATGAGCTTCGTTTTATCTGTGGTTTATAATCTATTTGGATTAAGTTATGCGATTCAGGGAAATCTGTCGCCCTTGATTGCTGCAATCCTCATGCCTGTAAACTCATTGAGTATGCTGTTGATTGCCAATGTAGGAATGAATTGGAGAGGCAATCGCTTAAAATCATATTTTAAACAGGCAAAAGGTGATTAAGGTCATGTTTTAAATCAGGCGATTGGCTGAATTTTGAGCGCAAGCAAAATCAGAATAAAATGGAAATTATGTACGTCATGATTGGATTGAGTTTACTGATGGCTGTTGGCTTTTTGATTGCATTTGTTTGGTCGATTCGGTCGGGCCAACAAGATGATTTAATCACGCCGGGAATGCGCATTTTATTAGAAGAAAAAGAGTACAAAAACAACAAATAAACGCTTATGAGCACAAAAACTACCACGTTAGAGCAATTTTCTTATGACAATAAGATTGTTCGAAACTTTGCCATTGCTACGATCATTTGGGGTATTGTAGGGATGTTGGTGGGCGTTATTATCGCAACCCAACTATTTGAACCTGCGGCAAACATTACACAATATGGTTCATTCGGCCGAATTCGTCCTTTACATACGAATGCGGTTATTTTTGCCTTTGTGGGAAATGCCATTTTTGCTGGCGTTTATTACTCGTTACAACGTTTGCTAAAAGCTAGAATGTTTAGTGATTTTTTATCTAATCTACATTTCTGGGGTTGGCAGCTCATTATTGTTTCCGCTGCGATTACGCTGCCCTTGGGAATCACAACTTCACATGAATATGCAGAATTAGAGTGGCCTATCGATATCGCGATTACCTTGATTTGGGTGACATTCGGTGTGAATATGTTTGGTACGATCTTTAAAAGAAGAGAGCGTCATTTGTATGTAGCCATTTGGTTTTACATCGCAACATTTATTACGGTTGCCGTTTTGCACTTAACAAACTCGATGCAATTGCCCATTTCGGCATTTAAGTCATACTATGTTTATGCCGGTGTTCAGGATGCCTTAATTCAGTGGTGGTATGGACACAATGCTGTAGCGTTTTTCTTGACTACTCCGTTCTTAGGCTTAATGTATTATTTCTTACCTAAGATGGCGAACCGTCCCGTGTATTCCTATCGTTTGTCGATTCTTCACTTTTGGGCCTTAATATTTATTTACATCTGGGCAGGACCTCACCATTTATTGTATTCAAGTTTACCCGATTGGGCACAATCCTTGGGTGTTGTATTCTCCATTATGTTAATCGCTCCATCTTGGGGAGGTATGATTAATGGTCTATTGACATTGCGTGGCGCTTGGGATCAGGTAAGAGAAAACACCTTATTGAAGTTCATGGTTGTTGGAATTACTTGCTACGGCATGGCGACTTTCGAAGGACCGATGCTGAGTTTAAAAAACATCAATGCGATTGCACACTTTACCGACTGGATCGTAGCACACGTGCACGTGGGAGCTTTGGGCTGGAACGGTTTCTTAACCTTTGCCATGTTGTATTGGTTGGTCCCTCGCATTTTCCAAACGACATTATACTCGGAGAAATTGATCAAAACGCACTTTTGGATCGGGACGATCGGCATTGCATTGTATGCTATTCCGATGTATATCTCAGGATTTACACAAGGGATGATGTGGAAGCAATTTACCGCAGAAGGTACTTTGCAATACGGCAACTTCTTGGATACCACTTTACAAATCTTACCGATGCACATGATGCGTGCGGTCGGAGGCACTTTGTATTTGGTAGGTGCTATCATCATGGCTTACAACTTATTTAAGACCATGGCACAAGGCACACTATTAGCCAATGAAGCTGCGGAAGCGGCACCATTAGCCGTTGACGAAAAACCCGAAGCAGGTGCGCACTGGCACCGTTGGATAGAGCGTAAGCCAATTCAATTATTGGTTGCGTCGTTGATTATGATATTAGTCGGCTCATTGGTTGAATTAATCCCAACCTTTATGGTGAAATCCAATGTACCAACGATAGAGGCGGTACAACCTTATACATCCTTGGAATTAGAGGGGCGTGATATTTACATCCGTGAGGGTTGCGTGGGATGTCATTCACAATTGGTAAGACCATTCCGTTCTGAGACGGAGCGATATGGTGAATTCTCTAAATCAGGCGAATTCGTATATGATCATCCGTTCTTATGGGGATCGAAGCGTACGGGGCCGGATTTGCATCGTGAAGGAGGTAAATATCCAGACTCTTGGCATTATCACCACATGCGTGAACCGCAATCAATGTCGCCAGGATCCATCATGCCAGCGTATGGCGTATTGTACGAGCAAAGCTTAAATACGTCCCAAACGCAGGATAAATTGAATGCCATGAAGAAATTGGGCGTTCCTTATGATGATGCACAAATTAAAAATGCAGTGGCAGATTTAACTAAGCAATCAAAAGAAATTCAAGCCCGTTTGGCAGGAGAAAAGATAAAGGTGGGAGCCGACAAGGAGATTATCGCCTTGATTGCCTACTTACAACGTTTAGGAACAGACATCGCTAAAAAATAAATCTATGTTCAAGCAATTCATTTCGAATATCCCAGGAGCAGACACCTACATGATATTTTCGCTGTTAACCTTTATGGTATTTTTTACGGCCGTTGGAATTTACATGTTTTGGATGGACCGTAAGCATGTAAACCGCATGAAAAATCTTCCGTTTGAAAAATAACAAAACGAACATTAGACTTTAAAATTGAATATTATGGCTTTAACATTTATGGAAATATGGCTGATCAGTTTGATCTTTATTACGGGGATCATCATTTTGGTTGTGACTTTACAACTGAATGCAGCATTGAAAAAATTATCCAAGAATACGGAAGCTCCTGCAGAAGAGGAACTAAGCTGGTGGGTGAGGTTTAAAGGCTTAAAACCCATAGAAGAGGAGCGTAATCTACTCATGGAGCATACCTATGATGGAATCGCGGAATTAGACAATCCTACACCCCCTTGGTTTATGTATTTGTTTTATACGACCATTATCTTCGGAGTTATTTACGGTGCATATTACCATGTTTACCAAGATGGTAACATTCAAGAAACGGAGTATAAAACCGAAGTTGCAGCTGCCGAAAAAGCACGAGAAGCCTACATGAAGCAATTTGCAAATTCGGTCAATGAAGATAATGTGACGACCACAACCGTTTCAAAAGATTTAACAGAGGGATCTCAGATTTATTCGACGAATTGTGTAGCTTGTCATGGAGATAAAGGACAGGGAGGCGTAGGACCGAACTTAACGGATAAATTTTGGATTCATGGAGGTGGCATTAAAGATTTATTTAAAACCATCACACATGGTATACCCGAAAAAGGGATGATAGCCTGGGAGAAGACCTTGAATCCGCTACAAATTCAAAAAGTGGCGTCTTATGTTTTAACATTACAAGGAACGAATCCTCCGGGGGCCAAAGAACCACAAGGAGAAGAAGTAAAATAATTACATAACCCACAAGCTCATGAAAAAGAACGTAGGAAAAATGGATCGCATAGTTCGATTTGCCATTGCAATTAGTTTAGCCATTTTGGCATATGCTAATATTATTCCGGCCAACTTAAGTTTAGCCACTTATGCGGTTGCGATTGTTATCGCGAGTACTGGTATTTTTCGCTTTTGCCTATTGTATAAGCCCTTTGGCATCAGTACTTGTCGAGAGAAATCTCCTTTCTAAATTATAAAAGGTCCGATTTCTCGGACCTTCTTTTTTATGTCAAATTTCAATATCGATAATGATGATTTTCGCAATCATCTGTACAATCAATCCCAGGATGGGAAACGCCTTTGGATTTATCCGGGTCGTGTTATAGGTCAGCTATATAGACTCAGAAGCTATTTTTCGTATTTATTATTGACGTTATTATTTGGTTTACCTTGGATCGAGCATAAAGGTCAGCCGATATTTTTGTTCAATGTTTTAGAGCGAAAATTTATCTTTTGGGGAGTACCATTCTTTCCACAGGATTTCCATTTAGTGGCTTTGGGGCTCGTTTGTTTTCTCATTTTCATCAGTTTATTCACGGTTTTATTTGGCCGAATATGGTGCGGCTGGGCTTGCCCTCAAACCATATTCATGGAGATGCTATTCCGTAAAATAGAGTATTGGATTGAAGGAGATGATAAGGCCCAACGAAGATTAAGTGAATCCCCTT
>CANGCD010000101.1 GCA_947452215.1 Cytophagaceae bacterium
AAAATCAGCCCAAATCACACGAACAGATCAATTATATGCGAATGGAAGCCTTGGAGTTGCCTTAAATGGGAAATCAGATACTCTGGCCGGCAAATTAGGACTTTGGGATGGCGGAGGTGCTCTATCAACTCACCAAGAGTTGGTAGGCCGCATTAAATTACAAGAGAGTTCCTTGACTTCCGACTTGCATGCGACACATGTGGCAGGCACCTTAATTGGAAGTGGCGTCATCGCTTCCGCAAGAGGCATGGCCTTTGGTGCTGATTTAAAAGTATGGGATTACAATAATGACAATTCAGAAATCAGTGCAGCTTCGCCCAACTTATTAATTAGCAATCATTCCTACGGTTATCAAGCTGGGTGGGTGTATGATTCAACCAAAAATAAGTGGCAGTGGTGGGGTAACGACGCCATTAGCACATTGGAAGACTACAAATTTGGTTATTACGACAGCAACGCGCAAGCCTTGGACAAAATCGCCTTTAACGCTCCCTACTACCTCATTACAAAATCTGCGGGTAATAGTCGGTCTGAAAACGGCCCCGACTTCACGAAAGGCGAATATTACAATCTGAAAAATACCAAAGATTCTTCGAACATCATTCGAGCCAAAAATGATGCATATGACATCATATCAACCACAGGAACCGCCAAAAATATCTTGACTGTAGGGGCCATTGAATCTATCCAACAAACCCCGAACCTTCCTACAGATGTTCGAGTAAGTAATTTCTCGAGCTGGGGACCAACCGATGATGGACGCATAAAACCCGATATTATGGGCGTGGGTACATCCATATTATCCGCAAGCAATGCTAGCAATTCCTCCTATACCACCTTGGATGGAACGTCAATGTCATCCCCTCAAGTAGCAGGATCTTTACTTCTATTGCAACAGCTGTACAATCGTCTAAATAACGGAAAATTCATGCGATCGGCGACACTAAAAGGCTTGGTAATACATACAGCCATGGATTGTGGGCCACTGGGACCGGATTATCAAAGTGGATGGGGATTATTAAATGCGGAAAATGCGGCACTTGTCATTCAAAACAATGAAAAAACACATGCCATAAGGGAACTAAGTCTATCCAATGGCACTTTGTATTCAGAAAAATTCACTGCATCAGGCGCTGGAAATATCATCGCCACCTTATCATGGACAGATCCGGAAGGGAATGTTTTGCCTTTAATTGCGAGCAGTTTAAATAATCGGAGCCCTAGACTAGTCAACGACTTAGATATTAAAATTCAGGATAGTAAGGGGAACTACCTACCCTATGTCCTAGACCCCGAAAACCCGAGTGCTTTAGCCAAAACAGGTGTCAATAACCTCGACAATGTGGAAAAAATCAACATTCCACAAACCACGCCCGGAGAAACCTATACACTTAGCATTAATCACAAAGGAACATTAAAAAACGGCCAGCAAGATTTTTCGCTGTTAGTATCGGGAATCGGCGGAAAAGCGTATTGCGCTCCGACAATTACAACAAACAAAACGTTAATTACCCAAGTTACAGCCGATTCAAAATCCATAAGTAACACAATGGATAGTACCGGAACTGCCCTTTCAATCGAACTTGGGGAAACGAAAACCCTAAATCTTCAACTTAACAATTCGCCCACCAAAAATATCCGTGCAGTGGTTGATTGGAATCAAGATGGGGATTTTGACGATGTAGATGAGTTGGTTCAAAATAGCTCCGGGATATCGGGTTCCACATTGAATGTATCGATCACAGCACCGAGTAGCTCGCGCATCGGTAAACGGTATAAATTACGCATTATTGCTTCTGAGCTTGCCATGAATAGCAGTTGCGGCAACATAGCCAATGGCAATATGATAGAGTCTACCATTCTAATTGCTCAGGCATCTAACGACCTTGCCGCAGTTAGCATTACGAGTACCACGGGCAATTTTTGCCAAAATACAGGAAGCCTCAGTTTATTGGCCCGCATGAAGAATGCAGGCAGTAAGGCTCAAACCAATGTTCCCGTTCGCATCAATGTATATGCAAACACGACACTCCTAACTAGCTTGAATGGCAATTTGGACAAAATAGGTGCAGGCCAGGAAAGGGAAATTGCTTTGCAGGGCGATATCAATTTAGAGGCCGGAAAAACCTATTCGTTTGAACTAGTCAATCTCCTCGCAAATGATCAATTCAATCTCAATAATACGGTTCGATTGCAGCAAACGATCGAAAACCCGCAAGCACCTATCGCAAGTGGAACGCAATGTACACCAGGCACCTTGGTTAATTTATTGGCAAACAATGAAGGTGTCTTATGGTATGCAAACAACACCATCGTGGGGTCAGGCACCAAAATTAGCTTACCAGCCACATCAACCTATACAGCAGCGATTGCAGATTTTTCCGGAAATGTTAAACCGACGACCAAGGCGGCATTTGGGACAGGAAGCTATTATGAGAATTTTGGCCCACAACCCATTGTAGAAGTCAAGAGCCCAATTGTTCTTGAAAGCGCACGCATATATGTGGGGACTTCTGGCACGATCACTTTTAACGTTTATAATAGCTCGACAGGAGAGCTGGTTAGTACTGTCACGAAGGAATTAATCGCCACGCGAACACAGAGTAATCAAACACGTGTTAGTGGTCAATTAAGCGATGACAAAAATGATCCCGGCCAGATCGTTTATTTAAACCTAACTTTCCCGAAAGCAGGTACCTACCTGATTGAACAAAGTTGTAGCAATGGCGCTAGTATATTTCGTAGCAATCGTACCTTAAATGACACGATAAATGCTCCGACCAATATTGGATACCCTTATTCCATCCCAAACATCCTTAGTATCACGGGGGCAAAATACAACGGAGCAGCGATTATGTCTGGCTATTATTATTTCTATGATATGAAATTCAAGTCGGTCGGCTGCCCAAGCCCAAGATCCCAAGTCGTCGTATCTAGTAGCCCGAGTCCCACCATTAGCGTAACACCATCCGGAACAATCACATCCTGTTCAACGGAATCAAAATCCTTGAGCGCACAAACAAGTGCGAATGCATCCATTCAATGGCTGCTGAATGGCGCACCTATTACCGGCGCTACACAGGCGAGCATCACAATCAATAAAGCAGGTTTATATCAGGCACAAGCCACCAATAACGGCAATTGCAGTGTATTGAGCCCTAATATAAATCTAATTTACACCAATCCGTTGTCGCCACTTGTATCGTATTCCAATGGTATTTTAAAGTCCTCCACAGGAACAAATATGCAATGGTATTTCAATGGAAAAGCAATATCCGGCGCGACTGAGGCGAATTATATGCCAACCGAATCAGGCAGTTATGTAATCAAATTGACTGATATTAATGGCTGCCCTGCTAGCTCTGAGAATTTTACCATAAGCATTTTGGCTAACAACGAAACGAGTCCTTTTACCCAAATTACCGCATACCCTAATCCTACGATTGATGAAATCATCTTAGGAATTCCAGATGGACTATTGCCCCCAAAAGAAGTAAAAATTCAATTATGGAATAATTCAGGGCAATTAATTCGAGAGCAAAAAATGGCAAGCCCAAACAGCAAAATTAGCTTTGATGTTCGGTCATTACCTGTAGGGAATTACTTGATTGGATTTCCAGAAATCCCAAATCAACTGGGAATTAAATTCGTCAAATTTTAACAAGATAGCGCCCGCTACTTGACCCAGCAAGCATGTTTTCCAAATAATGTGGCGCATCCTCTAAGTTGATTTCTTGGCAGATGGAATCTAAATTTAGTGTCCACTCGTTGGCAATTTTTCTCCACAATTGCTGCTTATATGCCAAGGGAGAGTCGGCGGAATAAATGCCTAACATACGCACTCCACGCAAAATAAAGGGGTACACTTGCAAGGGTAGCTCGACTCCCGCTGCCATGCCACACACGGCAACTGCTCCTCCAAATTTTAATCGTTTCACAACTTGAACCAAATAGTCGCCACCCAAAGTGTCAATAGCACCCGCATATTCCATCGAATAAAGTGCACGAACGGGTTCTTCGGCAAATTGTTGACGCGAAAGAACTCGGGACGCACCTAATTCCAACAGGCTTTCTTCTAATTCCGGTTTCCCACTTAAGGCAATGGCAGAAAAGCCGAGGTGATTCAATAAGCAAAGGCTAATCATTCCGACGCCACCGCTCGCTCCAGTTACTAAAATATCGCCCTTATCGGAACTCACGTGGTTCGAAAGCAAGGCATCCATCGCCATAGCAGCAGTTAATCCAGCGGTCCCCCATTGCATCGCAGTCCGAGTAGATAAGGCATTTGGGATTTCAACCACCCAGTCGGCCGGGACGCAAATATATTCTGAAAGTCCACCGTGCGCATTCATTCCGAGATCAAAACCGGTAACGAGTACGCGCGTACCTTTTGTAAATGTTGTGCTAACATCTTCCTCAACAACTCCAGCGGCATCGATGCCTGGAATGTGTGGAAAATGGCGTGTGATCCCTTTGTGGCCGCTAGCGGATAAGGCATCTTTGTAATTCAAAGACGAATATTCTACGCGGATTAAGACCCCATCTTGAGGCAAAAAAGATCGATCGAGTGTTTGTAGTTTTGTTGCTGATTGACCTTCAGCATTTATTTCCGTCACCAGGGCACGAAAGGTTCGCATAGTCTTATTTTTTGCCCCAGAAGAAAATCATTCGAGGGGATGTTTGCGCGTCAAACTTAGCTAAAGAATAATCTCCGGCCAAATTCAAAAATGTCAATCCGGCTTGATCCGCGTATTGCAAGAAATCATCTTTTGAAATCAATTCCACTTTCTCTTGAAAAGCATACGATTCCCCTTGGTCTTCAAATGCGATCGATTTGTTTAGAAAACCATGATCTTCCCATCGTTTAATGTGAAAATCGATTCCACCTCGTTGAACGATTTCCTCTTGAACGAGATTTGCTAGAATATAGGTCGGATTTAAGAAGTCCATTACGAGTACCCCTTGAGCTTTTAAGCCTCCAGCAAAGGTTTGGAAAGCCCGAGCATTATCCTGCGGATGATCAAAATATCCAAAACTGGTGAAAAAGTTAAAGACGACATCGTATTGCCCTTGCTTCGGTAAAGCCTCCCGAATATCGTGTACAAAAAAATGTAGCCCTTGAGTTGATAGCCTGCTCGCCTCTTGGATATTGGTGGGTGATAAATCAAAACCCTCGACATCCATTCCAAGGCGCTGAAGCATTTTGGCATGTCGTCCTTTGCCACAAGCAGCATCTAAGACGAACGCACCTTTCGGGATTTTCAAATGACTTTGCAATGCTTGAATGAAGTGTTCTGCTTCGCGGTCATCCCGACTCGCGTATAACACGTGGTAATAGGGGGAATCGAACCAAGTACTAAACCAAGATGCTTTTGTCATTATTTACGTACTTCGACATTCGCTAAAAAATCCTGATAAGCTAAGCAAATACCGTCAGCTAATTCGATGTGGTGTTTCCAGCCTAAATCATGCAATTTAGAAACGTCCATTAATTTACGGGGAGTTCCGTCGGGCTTAGCAACATCCCAATGAATTTCGCCTTCAAAGCCAACGATTTTTTGAACGGTTTCGGCCAATTCTTTGATGGTTACATCCACCCCCGTTCCGATATTCACTAATTCTGAATCGCTATAATTTTCCATCAGGAACAAACATGCCTCCGCTAAATCATCCGCATATAAAAATTCGCGCATGGGCGAACCCGTTCCCCATAATTCCATCTTAGCATCCCCACGTTCTTTTGCTTCATGAAACTTCCGTATCATTGCAGGCAAAACGTGTGAATTTTGCAAATCATAATTGTCGTTTGGCCCATATAAATTAGTAGGCATCACGGAAATAAAATCACAACCATACTGAGCGCGATAAGCCTCGCACATTTTAATTCCTGCAATTTTCGCGATGGCATAAGGCTCATTGGTAGGTTCCAAAAAACCACTCAATAAGTAAGATTCCTTTAAAGGCTGTGGGGCCAATTTCGGATAAATACAAGAGGAACCTAGGAACATCAATTTGGTTACTTGATTCAAGTATGCAGCATGAATGACATGGTTTTGTATTGCTAAATTCTCATAAAGAAAATCCGCGCGATAGGTATTGTTGGCAACGATACCCCCCACCTTCGCAGCAGCTAAAAATACGTATTCAGGCTTTTCATCTTGGAAAAAATCCAAAACGGCTTGTTGGTTCCTTAAATCCAATTCCTTGGAAGTTCGAACCACGATATTTTGAAACCCGTGTGATTTTAATTGGCGTACAATGGCTGAACCCACCATTCCGCGGTGTCCAGCAACATATATTTTAGCTTCCTTTTTCAATGATTGAATGATATGGGAGGTGAACCTCGTAATAAACCTCACAAAAATACATAAACTACCTAAGCTATACATTTAAATTCCTATTTTTGAGAAATTTTTTTGCTCGCTTAGCGTTCTAAGAGCCATGAGAATCAGCGTTTTTGTATTGTTTTGGGGAAGTTTGGCCTGTTGTGTCGGTTATGGACAATCGCAAGCCGTCATATCAACTAAGAAACCCCTTAGTGACTCGACCGCGCAAAAAGGACTTTTCGGAGGCAGGCTCAGTACGGGCATGGAGGAACAAGTGGAGGGCGTGAAAAAAATTCAAGCCGACGGGAAAGCGATAATTGAAGATCTGGGAATTAAAAACCTGGGAATAAAGGCAAGCATGTTGGCGAGAAGAACTGCCAAAAAAACACCCCCAAAAGACGAATACGGAAGTATCAAAACGGAGCGCCGCCTAGGTAATTATGGTAGCGGAACCCGCTCGACTTTGGAGGAAATTAATGTCGTGAAGTATGTAGAAGATGAAGCCATTAGCCCGTATGTGACGGAAATTTGGTGGTTTGACCCTGCCCAATCTCGAATCGTAACAGGTTCATTAAAAAACAATAAATCTGCCCAAATTTGCCATGGCCCTTTCCGCCGAATCGTCAATCAAAATCTTTCAGAACAGGGTTTTTTCTATATGGGAGCCAAAGACGGACGCTGGGAAACTTATGGGCCGGAAGGAGAATTACTGAACAAACAATATTTTCATCACGGGTTTCCTGTAGAGTCGAATATCAGCTATTACGATAGCGAACAAAAGAAAATAAAGGAAGTTATTCCCGTGGTTTTTGGGAAAATTCGAGGACAATACCGCGCTTTTTATGCAGGAGGAAACGTCAAGGAAGAAGGCATGCTCGATGACAGTGTACGTGTAGGTAGATGGCGAGAATATTATGAATTTGGTTCGGGAGGCCGACTGAAGAAAGAATGGCGTTATGGCAAGGATAAATTTGATGCGCAGGAACCTGCGTTAATTCAAGAAAGGGATGCGCAGGGAAAAATTATTTTCCAACAAAAAAACACGCTGGATTAGCGTGTTTTTTCTTCTTCTTTAGCTGTGGTAGTCCTCCTAAAATCTCGCCAAAGCTACGCGGGAAAAGCAAAATAATCCCCTTTGAAAACTTATAAATTCGTCTTAATCTTCAACTCATCCAACTGTGCTTGAGCCAAAGGAGAAGGTGAATCAATCATCACATCACGACCCGCATTGTTTTTCGGGAATGCTATGTAATCACGAATCGATTCTGTTCCACCGAATAATGAACAAAGGCGGTCGAATCCGAATGCTAAACCACCGTGTGGCGGTGCGCCGTATTCAAAAGCGTCTAACAAGAATCCAAATTGTGCCTTCGCCTCCTCTTCGCTAAAACCTAGCACTTCGAACATTTTCGATTGCAAATCTTTTTGGAAAATACGAATTGAGCCTCCGCCCACTTCCACGCCATTCACAACTAAATCGTAGGCGTTCGCACGAACTTTACCCAATTCCCCCGCTTCCATCAAAGCGATATCTTCCGGTTTAGGACTTGTAAAAGGATGGTGCATCGCGAACCAACGGTCCTCTTCCTCGCCATATTCCAATAATGGGAAATCGACTACCCAATGCACTTTGTAGTTGTTCGGGTCACGCAATCCCATGCGAGTTCCCATTTCAAGACGAAGCTCATTTAATTGCTTACGCACTTTGTCTCCATCACCGGATAATACCAAAATCAAATCGCCTGCCTCCGCTTGGAAAGCCGAAGCCCAAGCCGCTAAATCAGCTTCCGAATAAAATTTATCTACGGATGATTTTACTACGCCGTCCGCTTGAACGCGCGCATAAATTAATCCTTTGGCACCAATTTGAGGCCGACGAACAAAGTCGGTTAACTCATCCAATTGCTTACGGGTATACTCGGCTGCACCTTTCACACAAATACCCACTACCGTATTAGCCGCATCAAACACTTGGAAATCTTTGCCAGAAGTCAGGTCAACTCCCTCCCCTTTCAATTCCACAAACTTCATGTCGAAACGAATATCCGGCTTATCGGAGCCATAATATTTCATCGCATCCGCATAGGTCATACGTGGCACTTGACCTATGTCGAGGCCTTTGACCGACGAAAACAAATGACGAATCAAGCCTTCAAACATATTCAAAATGTCTTCTTGTTCTACAAAAGACATTTCACAGTCAATTTGCGTAAACTCCGGCTGACGATCCGCACGTAAATCTTCATCGCGGAAGCATTTTACGATTTGATAGTAACGATCAAAACCGGACACCATCAATAACTGCTTGAAGGTTTGCGGCGATTGCGGCAAAGCATAAAATTCACCTGGATTCATCCGAGAGGGCACCACGAAATCGCGCGCGCCTTCCGGTGTTGACTTGATCAAAACAGGTGTCTCTACCTCAATAAAATCTTGCTTATCTAAATAATTACGAACCTCCCGACCTACTTGGTGACGTAAACGAAGACTCTCGCGAATCGGGTTACGACGCAAATCCAAATAGCGGTATTTCATACGAATATCATCCCCTCCATCCGTCTCATCTTCAATCAAAAAGGGTGGCAATTTGGCTGGATTTAAGATACGTAAATTAGTCACCTTAATCTCTACATCGCCCGTTGGCAATTTATCATTCTTCGCCAAACGCTCCACAACGAATCCCTCTGCTGCCACAACGAACTCGCGGCCTAGGCTACGCGCTAAAGTCAAGGCCGACGCATCTGATTTCCCTTCTTCCAACATTAATTGGGTAATGCCATAACGATCGCGCAAGTCGATCCATAACATCCCTCCCTTATCACGTGTTTTTTGAACCCAACCACATAATGTGACTGTTTGGCCCACGTGCTCCATTCTCAATTCGCCGTTCGTGTGTGTACGTAACATAGTTTATTATAAAAATTCGTGCAAAATTACGGAAAAGAGTATGTAGTGTAAAACATTTACCCGTTTATTCTTATTTAGTTAATTTCACGGGAAATTAAATAGCCATGTCAACAGTCGGAATTGTCGGATCAGGTATCGGAGGAATTGCATTTGCGATTCGCATGCAATTACTCGGACATGCTGTAACCGTATTTGAAGCGAATGAGCGTGCTGGGGGTAAATTAGGTTTGCTCGAACTCCAAGGCTATCGCTTTGATACGGGTCCATCCTTGTTTACGATGCCTCA
>CANGCD010000102.1 GCA_947452215.1 Cytophagaceae bacterium
TATTTTCAACACTTGCAATCTCAACGCCCAAATTCTGAACATAAGCGTCTGTTGGCACGAGACCCATACGATGCGTAATCACATCAGCCATATAATCCGTAATTCCCTCTGAAAACCACAGGTTATGTGTATAATTTTCATTCTCATAGTCGAAAGGCCCAAGAGCTATCGGACGAATGCGCTTCACATTCCATAAATGAAAATATTCATGTGCCAATAAACTTAAAACACCTTGATATCCTCTTGGTGTCTCATAAGCCGTTCTTGAAACGGAACAAGTTGTAGAATACAAATGCTCCAAACCGCCCGTTCCACGTTGGATGTTATGAATAATGAATACATAATGATCGCAAGGATGTTGGCCAACCACCTGTTGGGCCGTCTCAGCCATCTTCGTCACATCGGCAATAAACTTCAAGGAATCCAATTTCGCTTGTCCGAAGAAGGCGATTTGATGCGGGATATTATTCACTTTGAAATTCCAAACTTGTTGGTTCCCAATTTCAATCGGAGAATCGATCAACTCATCCAAATCCTTAGCGATGTAATTGAATCCACCTACATTTTTCAAGGCTGTGGAAACCTTTTTGAAATCTTTGTGAGGCACAATACTCAATTCATGAGGTTGTTTAGCCCATTTGGCCACGTACAACAAGACACTCGCAGGATTGATATAGCCGTGCACATCATCGAGGAAAGAGGTACGAACCGACAATTCATAGGCATATACTTGGTAATGCACTTGAACTGTTTTAACACCCGGTTGAATCGCAACTCGCCAAGTGTTTTTTGAAATTTTGGAAATCGACAAGTTGGCATTCCCAGTTTGTGCCGAAACTTGTTCTACATTTTTGGCAAATTCCCGAATCAAATAGGAGCCAGGGGTCCATGCCGCCATCTTGAGGTCGATGTATGGGCTCTTTTCTTTGCTGACATCCAAGGTGGTTGTTACATCGAAATAATGGGATTGGGGATTCGGCATTTGGATAAGGTGTTTAATCGGCGCCGCACTCAGATTAAAACCAAGGAATAATAGGCCTAATTGACCTAATTTCTTGAAATACATAGGTTTAAATTTAGTTAGATGAAATAGAAAAGTTAAAATTAAAAAAATACGCCATATCTTTTATGAATTGGGCATTTAATACAATAAAACGCAAAAAATATTTTCAGAAAGCCAAACAATATTTTGAAAGAAAAATCGTATTTTTGATTAATTGTGCATGCTGTAACCAAATCATAATGCGACTAAATAAAAAATCAACAAGCTGGATCTTTGCCATACTACTTTCAGGTATTACCTATTGTATGCAAGCGCAGCAAACATTCATCTACAAAGATCAAACCTTACACTTTCGTCAAGCGAAAGAATATTTTGATGCCAAAAATTACGTGGCTGCACGTGAGGAATTTAATGCCTATTTAGGAAGTATCGAACCGATGAGCAATGAGCAGTCGGGCCAGAAAGTACTTGCCGAGTATTACATGACGATGTGTTCGTTGTACATGAGCCAACCCGAAGCTGAAATTCTCGCGGAACGTTTTGTAGCGAATAACCCAGAACATCCGCAAGCCGTTAAATTATTGCGGGGTATTGGTACCTTCTTTTATGATAATGGGGATTATGCGAAAGCGATTAAATATTTATCGCGTTCATCTGATACGAATTTAGAGGCTAAATACCGTTTGGGCGTTGCCTATTATGAGTTGAAGAATTATGTAGATGCCTTAAACGTGTTTAATGACATCAAAACGGAGCAAGACGAAGAATATGCATTTTCGGCAGCCTATTATGCGGCCATAATTCAGTTCAATGATAAACGCTATGCGGATGCAGCGCCCGACTTCATGAAAGCGGAGGGAAGCAGTAAATACCGTCGCGAAATTGCCAACTGGGTAGCATTATGCTATTTCAATCAATCGAAATTCGCTGATTTATTGAATTATGCCGAGCCTATTTTAGCAAAAAAGAACTCAGGCTATCGCATCGATGAATTATCTCAATTAGTAGCAGACGTGCAATTCAAATTGGAAAAATTCGAAAAGGCAGCCAAAAGTTATGAGGTTTTAATCAAAGCAAGTAATGGTAAAATTATGCCATTAGCTCAATATCGTTTAGGTTATTCCTTGTATCGGACCAAAAAATTTAATGAGTCTGCGAATCAATTAAAAGGATTGCTGGCGACAAAAGACAGCTTAAGCCAATACGCAGCGTATACCTTAGCGTTGGCACAATTGAACGCAGGCAATTTAGCTGCGACATTGGAAGCGTTTGATGTAGCCCGTAAATTACCTTTTAGTGCGGCCATTCAAGAAGAATCGGCTTTTAATCATGCCAAAGTGCAATTGGACTTAGGACATGCATCAGAAACCATTCAGGAAATTCAAGCATTCAATGCGAAATACCCGAAGAGTAAATTTGGGGAAGAGGCGACAGAATTAGTTGCGGATGCATTTTTAAATTCCAATAACTTAGAAATTGCACTAGCTTATTTAAAAGGGATTACGAATCGTTCCGCACGATTGAATGAGGCTTATCAAACTTTGAGCTATAATTTAGGAGTTCGGGCTTACAATGACGAACGCTTCGAAACGGCGATTGATTTATTCGACAAATCGATCGAAACGGCCCAATCCGCGCGTTATACGGCATTGGCAACCTTAGGCAAGGCGGAATCCTTAAGCCAATTAAAGAAATTTGAAGATGCGATTGAATTGTACAATCCCTTGTTAGGTGGCAAAGGACAAACGGAAGATTTCATCCAACAAGTTCGAATTGGTTTAGCATTTGCCTATTTCAATACGAAAGAATTTAGCAAGGCCAATAATTTATTCAAAGCATATGTCGATCGGTTAAAAGCAACGCCCAATGCTAAAAACAACCCAACGATTCTCATTCGATTGGCAGATACCTATTTAATATCTCGTAAGTACCAAGATGCCTTGACGTATTATAGCCAAGCTGCGGAATTAGCGAAATCCGAAAAGGATTACGCTTTATATCAAAAAGGGATGACCTTAAGTTATTTGAACCGGGATGCGGAAGCACGTCAGGCGTTTAAGCAAGTACGTACCAACTTCCCTGATTCGAAATATGCGGAGGATGCCTTGTATCAAGAGAATATACTCTTGTTCAACGGACATAATTACAAAGAAGCGATTGCAGGTTTTACAGACATCATTGAAGCAAAAACGAAGAGTGAATTTTTAGCGTCAGCCATCTTAAAACGTGCACAGGCTTATACCAATACAGAACAATTCGAACAAGCCTTAGCAGATTACAAACGTATCATCAATGAATTTTCAGGGGATAAAATAGCGAAAGACGCCTTGATCGGTTTGCAAGAAAACTTAATCAAAGTGGGCCGTCCAGAGGAATTTGGTCAAGTATTGGAAAACTACCAAAGTGCAACGAATGCTGTAGAGGATGCCGAATCGATGGATTTGAAATACAGCGCAGCCAAAGGTATTTACGATGGAAAGAAATTTGACAAGGCGATTCCTGCCTTGAAAGAATTTGTTTCGAAATACCCTGCAGACGAAAATGTGGTAGAGGCTTATTTCTTAATAGCAGACGCTGCCGACCAGATTAAAGATTCGACAGAAGCATTAGCAGCCTATAAAAAGGTCATTGAACAAAATGCACATCCACAGGTAAATAAAGCCATTTTACGCGCAGCGGAATTAGAAAATAACGCTGGAAATGTTTCGGGGGCCGTAAGCTTTTATCGTTTGCATGCGAGTAAAAATCCGGAAGTTGAAAACCAACTGAATGCATACAATTCCATCTTTAAAGCTTATTATGCTTCGAAACAATTGGATTCAGTCGCTAAAGTATTTACAGAGGTAGAACCGTTGAATCTTTATAGCACGGAAGAGAAGGCAAAAATGAGTAGAGGCTTAGCCGAGGCCTATTCCGATAGTGCATCTGTTTCTTTACGTGCTGAATGGTTAAATAAAACGATCGCCTTGGATCCTAAGGGGGACATCGGAGCGGAAGCACAATACCAATTAGCTGTTCAATTAAGTAAAGACGGTAAATTCAAAGAATCAAATGAGATGATCAGTAATAAATTCAAAAATGAATTTGCTGAGGCATCTGATTCGGTGATGGGAAGAGCTTATATTTTGTTGGCAAACAACTTCGTGGCGATGAAAAACCTCCCACAAGCGAAAGCCATCTTGAAATCGGTGATTGATAACTCGACCGACAATGAGGTTATTGAATTAGCCAAATCAACTTTAAAAAGCTTACCCCTAAAATAATTGTATATGAAATTTCAAATGAAAGCCAATCATTTTATCATTTGTAGTGTACTCATGCTCGGGGTATCAGTGACTTTATCTGCGCAAGATAAGAAAGAAGGAAATATTCAAAATGATGATATCATTTTAGAAAAGGAGCGTAAAATTGTCTTACAGCCTCAGATATCGCGCAATTTTGAACCCTTGAATGAGATTGAAAATACGCAGAAGGGGCGCAAAATGAAATATGAATTTTTTGATCGCAAGTGGGATGCAACAAGCAATACTTTGTTGACAACTACCATCATCGGTCCGAGAGAAGGGGATGAATTGGTTTCGTCTTTTGGTCCGAAATTCAAAAATTTGATTAAAATCGGGGCGGGTAACTATGGCCATACTTTGTTAAATGGGCATTTTGGATTCACACCGAAGGAAAATCAATTTCAGGGAGTTTACATCAATCATGATGCGAATCGTCGAGGTCCGGTAAGTTTGGGTAATTCAAGTCGTAATGAGAATGAGGCAAAGGTGTATAGCAAGACATTTACGGGCAATTATTTCTTAGATGGTCAAATTAGCTTTAAGCGTACGGAGAACAATTATTATGGCCGACCAGAAGAAGCATTTGCTTCTGTTCCCTTTATAAAGGATTTAGATATTGCTTATAATAAATTCAATTACTCGGGAAGTATTTCCAATTCGAAAAAGGATGTAAAATGGGATTATATCGCAACATCCGGTTTGACTTATCTAACAAATAGTTATACAAGCAAAGAGTGGATTTGGGATAGTAAATTACAAGGTATCTTACGTGTGACAGATAATTTTTCTGCTTACTTAACAGGGGAAATGAACATGTCGGAAAACACATTTGCCTATGTCAATAACCGACGGGAATTATATCGCGTGAAACCAACGTTCTTATACAAGAATAATCGTTTGGCTGTAACGGGTGGTTTGAATATCGTGAATGAGAAAGATGCAAGCGTTTCCTTGAATAAAACGCGCTTATTCCCATTATTGAAAGTAGATTTCAAGCCCACCGACTTCCTTCATGTATTTGTAGGTTTAGGGGGTGAGACCTACTTCAATAGCTATAATCAATTTGCGAATGAGAACAACTGGTTGGATCACAAAGCATCTATCAACCTCCAAAACACCACTCAAAGCTCAAATATTTACGGAGGAATCAAAGGGTCGAACGAACGTAATCTTGATTTTGAGTTAAAATTCGGTTATTCAGAATATACGAATCTAGCCATGTTGGTGAGTACAGCAGCAGATTCTACCCGATTCAACGTGATTTACTCCAATACGGATGTAAACAAAACAGCGAAAGTTTTCAACATGTCGGGCCAGGTTAACTACCAGACATTTGACAAGGTATTATCGATTTTGAAATATGATTTCAATACCTACCAAGACCTAACCGTAGATAAGGCCTTTCATCGTCCCATGATGAATTTGTCATTCACGAACTCAATCACGTTCAAGGATAAGATAATCGTTTCGCCAGATTTATTTTACATTTCGGGTTTATATGGACTTCAAAGTTCTACCGGAAAAAGTATACAAATGGATGATATTATTGATTTGAACTTGAAGGTAAATTACCTGATTACGAAGAAATTCAATATTTCTGTGAGCGCAAACAACTTATTAGGAAAGAATTTCCAACGCTATTTGAATTACGCAAGCCAAGGACTTAACTATACCGTGGGCGTTGCCTATTCGTTTTAATAATGACAACAATGAATCCGATGATCGCATTTATTGAGAATTTACTTTACACACACGATTGTGTGATTATTCCTCATTTTGGAGGTTTTGTGTTGAATACACAAGATTTCCAACTGGATGATGCGCAAGTGATACATCCTAAATCGAAATGGGTTGCATTTAATGAGCGCCTTCAATCGGATGATGGATTACTTGCAACACATTGGGCAAAAGAAAAAGGCATTAGCCAAAAACAAGCCTTTGCAGCTGTGCATCAATTTGGCCAAACATTATCGGCGGAGATTAAGGAAGCCAAGCAATTCCCGTTTGGGAATATTGGTGTATTTCAGGTGAGTAAATCTGGCCGACTGCAATTTGAACCCAATCAGACTCTTAATTTTGATTTGAATCAATATGGATTGCAACCTGTAAGTATTGGAATCAAGAAAACAAAACCAAGTTTACAAGCCAACCCGGTTGAAAAATCTACAGAGGATCAACCTATGGCAGAACCTGCTCCGGTGAAACGTACGCGTCAGCATCAGTTTTACACCTATGTGGTGTTGGCATTTCTATTCGGTGGTGTGGCAGCCTATTATTTAACGGAACCCAATTCGCGTTATGTCAATAGTTCGTTCAGCCCACTAACCATACGAATTAAGAAAGAAGCGAAACCGGCCATTACAAAAGCAGATAGTAAAGCGATTGAATCACCTAAGCCAGTAGAAAAACCGGCGGCAGAAAATATAGACGTAACACCTAAACCTGTTTCATCGGGTATTTATTTAGTCGTTGGAAGTTTTAAAACAGAAGCAAAAGCAGCTATTTGTCAAGCGGAATTACTAACCAAAGGGTTTGATGAGGTTACTATTATTGAGAAAAAAGCAGGAGAGGGACATTACCGGGTGAGTGTAGGTGAAGTAGCCGATTTTGAAGCAGGTTATGCGGAAGCAGCTCGCTTAAAGACAGAAAAGAAATTAGATATTTGGGTTTACAAACGATAAGACATGAGCATCAGCTATTCACAACAAGATTTTGAGAAAAAGAATCAACGCAAAGCATTGGTCATCACCTTGCTGATAAATGCCGTGTTGTTTTTATTGATCTGGCAAGTTCAAATTTGGAACGAATCACCAACACCAAAAATTCCAAGCATGGAAGATGGGTCTGCAGGTGAAATCACTTTCGAACAGGAGCCACCGGCACCAGAGCCACAATCCCAACAAGAAATTACGCAGACAACGCAAGCGGAGCAAGCTAATACGGTTCCTCCGTTAACAAGTACAGTGGAAAGTCCTGTAACGGTAAAACAAAGTCCTCCAGTCGTTGCCAAAGAAGAAAAAGAGGCTGAACCCGTTGTAGATTTAAATTTAACGATGGGTAAACGCGCACCACGTGCATCCACAGGAGGTTCCGGAACAGGAGCAGGGACAGGAACTGGAAAAGGAACAGGTACCGGAATTGGTGGTGGAGGAAATGGAAGCGGATCTGGTTCTGGAAATGGAGAAGGAAAAATAGCTCAAGATTGGACATTCGACACCAAATCTTTGAATGGAATTGATAATGGTTCCGAAACGGGCGAAATTACTTTTTTCATTCGAATCAATGAAAAAGGGAATGTAACTGAAATCCGTATCGATCGTACCAACGTTAAATTATCATTGGCTGAACGCTATAAAAAATTGATCAAAAACGCACGTTTCTATCCAAAGAGCGACGGTATCAGTCGGGGAGCAAGTGGTTTCAAAACGATTAAAATTGTGCCTACCAACTAATTATGACGCGTTTCGAAGAAGTCATCAACTTCTTATATGCTCAATTGCCTGTGTTTCATCGCGAAGGTAAGAAAGCATATAAACCCGGTTTAGGCAATATTGAGAACCTTTCAGCTCAATTAGGTAATCCACAGCAAGTTTTTAAGTCGCTACACATTGCAGGAACAAACGGCAAGGGGAGTAGTTCGCATTTTATGGCGTCCATCTTACAAGAACATGGCTATAAAGTGGGACTTTATACATCTCCACACCTAAAATCATTCACGGAACGAATTAAAATTAATGGTCAGGAAGTTGACAAACAGTGGATTGTCGACTTTTTTGATCAGTATCAGCCACTATTAGCCTCGGTACGACCCAGTTTTTTCGAATGGACGGTCATCATGGCATTTCAATATTTCAAGGAACAAGAAGTTGATTTTGCCATCATTGAGACGGGGCTTGGCGGTCGCTTGGACTCAACCAACATCATTCATCCATTGGCATGTTTGATAACCAATATCGGATATGACCACCAGGATATCTTGGGTGATAGTCTTGAATTAATCGCTGCAGAAAAAGCAGGCATAATCAAACCTAATACGCCGATTTGCATTAGTGAAAAGCAAGTTGAAACCATAGGAATTTTTCAATCAAAAGCCGATCATGAACATGCACCCATTCGATATGCCTCAGACGAGGTTCACGTTTTAAATCCCGTATTTTCTACGGATGGTATGCATTTGGATGTAGAAACTAAAACCTGGGGAAACTTTCAAGTGCAAAGTCCCTATGCAGGAATATATCAAGTAAATAATTTGCGAGGGGTCATTGCTTGGTGTGAGCAAATCAACAATTTGGGATTAATTCCATTGGAATTACCCAAAATACAGGCAGGGATAGCATCATGTCGTATTAATACCGCTTTACGCGGTCGTTGGGAAGTGTACCAGGAAAAGCCATGGATTGTAGCAGATACAGGACATAATGAATCGGGTATACGGCAGATATTGGAGCAGGTCCAACAATTTCAACCCAAGCAATTAACCATCATTTTGGGAATGGTTGCGGATAAAGAAATCGATCGGGTTTTATCGTTATTTCCGAAAGATGCTGCGTATATATTCACCGAGGCGGATAATCCGCGTGCAATGAAAGCCGACAAATTGCAGGAATCGGCTTGTAAGCATGGATTATTAGGCACCTTAGCGGAAAATGTTAATCAGGCTATTGCACGAGCACGAGGAACAGAATCCGATTTTATTTTAATTACGGGCAGCACGTATTTAGTGGCTGAAATTGACGAATCGTTTTGAGTAGACAGAAAACATACAAATATGAATGGGCGGAACGCTTAGAAAGCGTCATTCAATTTCCTAAACCTTTCTTTTCCGCATGCCAAGGCAAATGGAATGAAGCTTATTTCCATAATTCGAATAAGCTCGTGGTCGAATTAGGCTGTGGACGAGGGGAATATACCAATGGATTGGGTAAATTATTTCCCGACATGAATTTCGTGGGTGTCGATGTCAAGGGAGATCGCTTAGCGGCAGGCGGTCGGGAAGCAGATCGTTTGGAATTAACGAATGTAGGATTCCTACGCATTCAGATTCAATTCATCGAAGATTTTTTTGCTCCGCATGAAATTGATGAAATCTGGATAACGTTTCCAGATCCTCGCATGAAAGATCGGGATGAGAAAAAACGTTTGACATTTCCTTTCTACCTGGAGAAATATTTGAGATTACTGAA
>CANGCD010000103.1 GCA_947452215.1 Cytophagaceae bacterium
AACGCAAGGTCCTGTAACCATGCATTGGATGGATGGGGGTATCAAGCCGGAGAGACCGGAGGAACTCGGACCTGATGAAATGTTTGGGGATGGTAATTCTGGTATTCTATTTATAGGAACTAAGGGTAAAATGATGGCAAGTGAATACGCGGCTAATCCACGCTTATTGCCCTTATCACGTAACGAAGAAGTGAAAGTAAAGAAAACCATCGAACGTGTACCGGGGAGTGCGGAAGGACATTACGCACAATGGGTCGAAGGCGCTATAGCAGGTTATGGCAACAAGCAATTGAGTTCTTCCTTTGAACTTGCGGGACCTTTGACGGAAGCGATTTTAATGGCCAATTTAGCAATACGCGTTGCTGATATGCCGATGCCTCGACCTAATGGAAAAGGCTCGCATTATCCGGGTTCGAACACGAAATTGCTTTGGGATAATGCGAATATGCGCGTCACTAATTTTGATGCGGCGAATCAATTTGTCAAACGAACCTATCGTGAAGGTTGGAGTTTAGGAGTTTAATCGAATTTATCTATGCGTTTATTGCTATTATTATTTTGCGTTTCTGCGCAGCTTTGTGTTGCGCAGCAAGCGCAAATTATTCGTGGACCTTATTTGCAATCGGTCACGCCTACATCAGTTTTGGTGCATTGGCGGACAGATGTTCCCACAGCGAGTCGGGTGTTTTATCAGGCCAAAGGAAAGGTCTTAGAAAAATTAGATACAAACCGGGTGACGGATCACGTCTTAGCGTTGAATCAGTTAAAGCCGAGTACGCGCTATGCTTATCAGATTGATTCGAAATCATTTGATGCGGATCGTTACGTAGTAACCGCACCAGCTTTTGGTTCTTCAGAATCAGTGCGTATATGGGCTTTGGGTGATTTTGGGGATGGTTCGGCAAGTCAAAAGGCTGTCATGCAATCCATTGAGAAATTTACCGTGGGACAGCGACCAGATGCATGGATTTGGTTAGGGGATAATGCTTATAACAACGGGAAGGATGAAGAATATCAGAAGAATGTGTTTGATGTGTACCAAAAAGCCTTTCTGCAAAACCTGCCAATTTATCCTTCACCTGGAAATCATGATTATGCTGGAAAGCACGACCCCAGTTTGCCGCCTTATTTTTCGATTTTTGACATGCCTATTGAAGGTCAGGCTGGCGGCTTGCCATCGCATGCCGAATCTTACTATTCGGTCAATTATGGCCCCGTTCACTTAATTGCTTTGGATACTGAAATGCAAGAGGCCTCTGGCTTGATGCTGAAAGATGGTAAAGGAAAACAGGTGGATTGGTTGAAGGCTGATTTAGCAGCCAATAAATTACCCTGGGTAGTCGTATATTTTCATAAGCCTCCGTATTCCAAAGGCTCTCATGATTCAGATACAGAATTGGATATGAAGTCCATGCGTGAAAATATGACTCCCATTTTCGAGCAATATAAAGTTGACCTGGTTATTGCAGGTCATAGCCACGTGTACGAACGTAGTTTTCCTATGCGAGGGCATGCAGGCGTGAATGAAACGTTTGATTCATCAAAGCACGTAGTAGCTCAAACCCAAGCGGATAAGTATTATGTTGTGGGTCCGATGGGCCAAGGTGTGATTTACGTGGTGAGTGGTTCGGGAGGTAAGTTTGGCGGACAGCGTCCCGGTTATCCGATGAAGTCATCTGTGTATACGAATAACACGATTGGAGGGTCAGTACTATTGGATGTTAATAAGCATACGTTCCATTTAAAATGGATACAATCGGATGGCGTCGTAGGAGATGAATTTGTCATCGAAAAGCGATAATAACAAATTGTTAAATCCTGAGATGAACCCTATTTTGCTCATGACTTTGAATTAATTTCAACAAAAAAACTATGCGCCAACTTGTACTTTTATGTGCCGTTTTGTTTGCACTTCAATTAAATGCTCAATCGGATTTAAAAACTCAATTAGCATCTAAACGCGTAACGCTTCCGAATGGTTGGAAATTATCACCACATGGCGAATCATTAGCGCTCGGAGATTTGCCTTTGCACGTGGCTGTTTCGCCTAACCAAAAGTATTTGTTGGTGACCAACAATGGACAAAGCATCCAAAGTTTACAATTGATTGATGTTGCTTCCAACCAAGTATTGGATTCGAAAGAATTACCTAAATCTTGGTATGGATTAAAAGTGGCGGCCAATAATAAAACGGTATTTGTTTCAGGAGGAAATGATAATGTCATTTTGGTTTTTGAAATCGAAGCGGGGAAGCTAGTTGAAAAGGATAAAATTGAATTAACAACGGATAAAAAAGCTGTTATTTCGCCTTCAGGTATCGAATACGATGATGCGACGGGAATTTTATACGTTGTTACGAAGGAAAATAATTCCTTGTATGTGATTCAAGCTCAAACAAAAACAATTCTTTCTCAACATAAATTGCCCGCGGAGGCATTCACTTGTTTGTTCAGCAAGAAAAAAGATATTTTATACATCTCTGTTTGGGGGGCGCGTCAAATTCTGCCTTTTCAAATTAAATCAAATTCATTTTTACCTGCCATTTCTGTAGGAGATCATCCTAATGAGATGATTTTGACTAAAAATGGTCAAATTTTATACGTTGCGAATGCGAATGATAATTCGGTTTCAGTTGTGGACACACGTGCCTCAAAAGAAATTGAAGTATTAAATACGGCTTTAGTTCCTAATGCTTTGGAAGGAAGTTCTACAAATGGATTAGCCCTATCAAGTGATGAGGAAAGATTATACATTTCCAATGCGGATAATAACTGTTTAGCTGTTTTTGAAGTAGAAAAGCCAGGCCAATCGAAGTCACTCGGTTTTATTCCAGTAGGTTGGTATCCTACGTCCTTACAAGTTGTCAAAGGTAAATTATACGTAGCAAATGGAAAAGGCTTTTCTTCTTTCGCGAATCCAGATGGACCGAACCCAATTGAGAAAAAGCAAACGGTAACCTACCAAAAATCAGATAATAACCGCAAAGTTCGCACAGGTTACATTGGAGGATTAATGAAGGGAACGATGTCTGTATTCAAAGAGCCTTCAATCCAAGAATTAGGAATATTGTCAGAGGCAGTGTACCAAAATACACCCTATACAAAGGAAATAGAATTGAATACTGTGGGTGAAAAAGGAAATCCAATTCCCATGAAGGTGGGCGATGCTTCGCCGATTAAATATGTATACTATATTTTAAAAGAGAACCGCACTTATGATCAGGTTCTTGCTGATGTGGCTGGCGGAAATGGGGATACAACCTTGTTGTTGTTCGGGGAAAAATATACCCCGAACCAACATAAATTGGTGAAGGAGTTTGTCTTGTTGGACAATTTTTATGTGGATGGCGAAGTGAGTGCGGATGGTCATAACTGGTCGACTTCGGCGCATGCGACGGATTATCTTGAGAAAACATGGCCAACTTCCTATGGTGGACGTGGCGGTAAATATGATGGGGAAGGGAACCGTGCAATTGCGAATCCGAAGAATGGATTTATTTGGGATTATTGTAAACGTGCCGGTGTGTCTTATCGTACCTATGGCGAGTTTGCTGATAATTTCAAACCCAATATTCCATCCATTGCAGATTATTTATGTCCGGATTTTGCTTCATTTGATCAAAATGTGATGGATACAACACGTTTCCATGCGTGGAAAAGAGATTTTGATCGCTTACTTGCGCTAAACCAAGTTCCTCAATTTAATTCAATGCACTTTCCAAATGACCATACAGAGGGGCAGCGTTTAGGTAAAAAGACGCCTTTCGCTTATGTCGCTGATAATGATTATGCAATCGGATTGTTTGTTGAACATCTTTCGAAATCACCCATTTGGAAAGAAACGGCTGTATTTATCGTTGAAGATGATGCCCAAAACGGCCCTGATCACGTGGATGCCCACCGGACAACCGCATATTTAGCTGGAGGATTTGTCAAGCGCGGATTTGTGGATCACTCGCCTTACTCGACTTCGTCGATGTTGCGTACAATTGAATTAATTCTGGGCTTGCCTCCAATGAGTCAATATGATGCTGCGGCTACACCGATGTTCCGTAGTTTTATGCCTGAAGCTAATCTTAGTCCTTTTGTTCATGAAATGCCTCGTACGAGTTTGACCGAGCTTAATGTATTAGATACACCAAGTGCGAAAAAGAGCGCGAAATTTGACTTTAAAAAGGAAGATTCAATTCCAGATTTAGAGTTTAGTGAAGTAATTTGGAAGGCGGTGAAAGGCGAAAACTCAGTGATGCCGGCACCGAGAAGAGCTGCGATTGTTTCGGGTTCTGAAGAAGATGAAGATTAATCAATCAAGTTTCCGAAAGACCCTTAGTCTTTCGGAAACTTGATTGATGCAATCATTGACTAATGATTTTTCCGCTGATCTTCTTCATCATCCATTTCAACCGTTTTCTTGATTTTACGCCAATCGATAGTTTTATTATATCTAATCAGGGTTTTATCCGCATCAAATATCCGTTTATCAGGGAAATTAAATAGGTAGGGTTTAAAGTTAGGTTTATCTGTGAAGAAGTCATCTAAGATACTCGCAGTTTGATCGTAATGGTTTACCGGAGGAACACCTAATAGGGTATAAATTACACGTAAAATCGAACCAAAATTCGCATGGCGGTGGGAAACATAATCACGTTTCACATAGGGGCCAGCCATCATCAAAATACTGCGGTGCGCATCGATGTGGTCAATGCCTCCTTGTGGGTCGTCTTCGGTAACAATCACCAACATATTTTTCCAATACGGCGTGTGAGACAAGAATTGTAGCATACGTCCTAATGCTAAATCATTATCTGCCATGAAGGAAGCTCGGTAGGGGAATCCCGCTGTGGAATCCAAATCCCCACCATGATCATTGGGTAATTGAATGGTAACTAAAGCCGGCATTTTTTCTTTCCCGCTCAGCCATTTCTCTGTGAATTCGTTTTCAAATTGTTGAACACGGAATTGGTCTGGAATGCTCGTGTTAAAACCGGCATAATTGTGACTCGTGTTTTTGAACAGCGCCTTTTGCATAGGAACCATCACAATATGGCCAGCCCCAGTTAATGTATCTGTCCAGTCTTCGCGTACGTGTCCCGTTTCATTCGCTTCACCAAAATTATAAAACGGAATGTTTTTGCGTTCTAATGCTTCCCAAATCCCACCTATTTCTGCATAATCTTCAGGATCCATACTCCCTGTTGACCCAGGAAAACGACGTCCAGCAGCCTCCGAAAAGTAGTTGGCCGATTTGCTTACGCTTGAGTTCGTTTCAACCCATTCATTCGGAATGACACCCATCATCCAGTGATGTCCGTGTATGGAAGCATCACTATCACAATAGAAATTATCACTCATGGAGAAAGCTTTGGCAATTTGATGGTGATTAGGCGTTACATCGACATTTCTAAATGTTTTGTTTTTCTCATAAACCGTTCGATTCAGTCCATAACGCGCAATGCTTGAATCGCCATTAGCACCTTTAAATTGGCCAAAAAATTCATCATAAGTCCTGTTTTCCTTCGTGATGTAAACGATGTGTTTAATTGGCGACTGACCCGGTTTTGCGATGGAGAAGGTCTGGTTGTTTCTGTTGGATCCGTCTTTAACAACAAATGTATTATTTTTTACTATGTTCGTGAACTGGGCTAATTCAGAAGTATTCGGCATTGGAATCGCTTGAAAAGTTCCTAATTGAACATCGCCAATGTAGGCACCTTGTTTTGGTACTATAAAACCAGCTCCTCCATTGGGTCCTGCGCCATAGCCCCGACAAGATGTTACGTAGAGCGTCTTTTCATCATCCGATAATTTAACCCGAGTAGGTCCCCAACCCGTTGGAATAAACCCTTTCGTTTTGGCCGTTTTCACATCAATCACTACCACGGCATTTAGGCCAAGTAGCGTTACATATAAGGTTTTTTCATCCTTGCTTAATGTCAAACCGAATGGCAAATATCCCCGGCGTTTATCTAATAATGTAGAGAATTGAATTGGAATATGGCTTTTGATTTGTTTGGTCTTGTAATCGATCACAGCGATGTTATCATTCGTCGCATTGCTGACATAGACAAATTGTGATCCCACGGCGATTGAGTTTGGGCTCGACCCACCGACCACTTCCATTTCCTCAACCATTTCACCTAGTTGAAACCCTGGCTTATATTTTTTTACAGTTTGATTTGTGCGTAAATCAATTTGAAAAACACTCATGGCTTCATCAGATCGGGGATCCCCCAATCCTGGAATTTTCTTTCCATCAATGATCGTCCCTTCGCGCGATTCCTTAGTATCATTTCCAAAAGGATGATATGGGATATACTGCTTTTTGATGTTTTCCGGTGTTGTTCCATCCACAATTGGATAGGCATACATACCCACATTGGCCACAAAGGCAAATTTGTGATCAGGGCTTAAGGTAATCCCAAAGGGTAAACGGCCTGTAGGTGTACTTGATTTCAGGTTGCCCGAAAGTAAGTCTATGCGGACCATGCGATAATTTGCTTGGTCGAGTACAAGCAATTCATTTGTCTCAGACATGATTGCCATATCTGAGGTAAAACTATCCCCAAATAATTTATTGCCAATTTTGCCATCAAGTGAAATGTTTCTGAGGACCTTTCCTGATTGAATATCTACCTCAAGTACATTTCCAGCATCACCACCACTCAGGTAAAAACGTTCACTATTAGCAGCAAATACGATCCCTAAAAAAGAGCTTTTACCGTAAGGAGAGTTTTTGTCTTGAGTTCCAAACTCCGGAAATCTTTTAGACGTCTGATTGTTTAAATCAATGCGTGTAAATGCGGCATTATGAATCGTAATAGCCCATTTTTGTCTGGGCTAATGGATAAGCCAAACGGATCGTCTGTAATACGTAGGGTTTTTCCGGCTGGTGTAACATAGCGACCACTAGGGAGTACGGAATGACCGTTCGTGTCAATTTTGGCAAATTCGTTTAAGCCCGGTACTTCAAGAATTTGTTGGGCATTCGCAGTCGATAGGCTTGAGAAGCAAGCAAGAAAAAGTATCAGTTTCTTCATGAATGTATGTATTTCATGAAATGTAATTAATTAGCTGCTTTTCAAGGTTATGGAAATGTCAAGATTTAAAAGGATTGCGTTCAATCCATTTGACTTCGGGTTCCAAAAGCTTAAAAAAGAAGCCTAGATATCGGTTAATCAGTTTGTTTTCGTGTTGCATCCAACCGTATAATTGTTCGGGTTGGGCACCCACGGAGCTTTTAATCTCCAAGGCAGTTCTGCCAAAATTGATGTGTTTGAATCCATTGTGAATACTGCAACCAATCATGTCATAGAGCATATTGAGGTAAAGCATTTTTTCGCGTTGAACTTTCTCGTCGTAGCCTAGGAAATAGGTTTCTAAGATTTCATCGTGGTGGATGAGTGTATTAAAACCAATTAATTGGCCATTTTCGAAATAGGCGAAAAAGCGAAAATCGTCACCTAATTCTTTCTTCAATGAGTAGAAATGGTTTTTAGCAAGGAAAAAAGTGTTAAATGGAGCATTTTCAGCTACGTGTCGATATAACTTATTTATTTCAACCTCCCAATGCTTGATTTCGTCCAGCGTTAATTGGCGTTTTTCGATTCCGTCTGCTTTTTTTCTCGCACGCTTGTACTGATCTCTATATTTTTTCGTGAGTGCTAGCACGTAATCAGATTCTATTTTCCATTCTGAACGAAGATTGAAAAACATGTTCGGTTGGGAACTGAATTCCAAGCTTTTGTTAAATTCAAGTATGTCAAACATTGAGCGGTCCGAATGCTCAAAATCCTTGAAAATGCTATGATGCGGCGCTGGGCTTAGGTTCGATACATAGTGTTTTAAGCTTACTAGGACAGCTGATTTATCGGCTTTTGTACTAAATGAAATGGCGTGTTGACCCGTTAACATATTATTGCCCAAAATGGCCAATTTTGAGGAAAATTGTTTGAATAAAAGGTTCCGCAAGCTGCTTAAAATTCCATTGTCCCGACTTCCAAATCCATCCAGTTGGGCTAAATCTACTTGTTGTAACATCGCTGTGGCGATTAATTCATCTTGGTGATAAATGCCGATGAATTCACATGTGATATTGGATGGTGCTGAATTTTCTAATACGCGCAAATAAGCTGATTGCAGGAATAAGCTTTGTGCTGATACCTCATCCCAATTTTCAGGGAGCGAAGTAGTTGATGTGAAAATGCGGTATTGGTAGTTCAAAAATTAGTGTTTTCAAAAGATAAACGACGAAGGCAGTCTTTTTGTTCCAACGACTGTAGAGACGCGATACTTCGCGTCTAATGTTCCATTTAAATAGACGCGAAGTATCGCGTCTCTACAGGATATAATCGATTCATATGATTCCTTGGGAATCGAGTCGAGCGCGACCCCGGCCGTATCAAGCGTTTGTCCTACGGACTTATTCCCTCCGGACTGGCGCTTCGCGTCTAGTGGCCCCGCCGGGAATCGAGTCGAGCGCGACCCCGGCCGTATCAAGCGTTTGTCCTACGGACTTATTTCCCTCCCGACTGACGCTTCGCGTCTTGTGGCCCCGCCGGGAATCGAACCCGGATCTAGCGTTTAGGAAACGCCTATTCTATCCGTTGAACTACAGCGCCAAAATTCTTAACTCTTAACTCTCCTCCGGAATAACCCCGTCATTGTATCCCATCAAGTGGTTGGTATCCAGCCAGTTCGGAAATATTTGGAAGTGTTTTTCCTTGATGATATCCATCACCATTTCACGTAATTCAGCTAAATTAGAACGTTGTTCCGCTGAAATGAAAACTGTCTTTGGGGTATTCGTTTGCCAATGGGATTGCTTTAAGAAACGTGTGACACGTTCCATTTTGGTTAATTCCGGATTCCCGTTTTCATCGACTGCTGCACCTTCAAAGAAAACATCTTCCACATTGTACAAATCAATCTTGTTGAAAACGAGGATTGTCGGCTTATCTCCTGCACCCATTTCATTTAAGATTCCCTGCACTACCTCAATTTGCTCTTCAAAGTTCGGATGTGAAATATCGACAACGTGTAATAAGATATCTGCTTCGCGAACTTCGTCTAAGGTCGACTTAAACGATTCAATCAAGAGGGTAGGGAGCTTCCGAATAAATCCTACAGTATCCGTTAGGAGAAATGGGATTCCATCCCAAACTACCTTGCGCACCGTGGAATCCACCGTCGCGAATAATTTATTCTCGGCAAAAACATCTGCTTTGGCCAATTTGGTCATCAAAGTCGATTTTCCTACG
>CANGCD010000104.1 GCA_947452215.1 Cytophagaceae bacterium
ATCCATCCAAATTCTTTTTCACTTAGGTGAAGATCCTGCGTGATTTGACTACCTGTTATCGAGATCGATGTACGATCCAAATAAGTGATGATGGAAAATATCGCCAGAACAAAGAGTACCCAAAACCGTTTTTGCATCATCTATTTCTGTTCAAATAACTGATTAAAAACCATCTTAAAGGTATTATGTGTCTGCCCTCTAAAAGTAACTTCAGGTCCATAAACGAACAAATTTCCTTTACCTACTTTCGCTTGAAATGCTGCGATTCCATCTTGCAGATACGTCTGCCCAAACGCCCAGCCGCTCCGCAAGGTTTTATCGGACGCATACCAGGCCAATGGAATTAAATTGCCATGTGCGACAGATTCCGACGCTAAATGAAAGACCGGACTCGCCGTGAAATAAACATCTGCTGTGGATGTCATGCCCCAATTGGCCTCCACCGCATTATCCACCGCAACTTGCATGACACTTCCCGGAATGTAAAACTTCTCCCCAGGTAAATCGCGCTCCTTGCCTGCCACTACCTCAACCAAGGCATTTTTTACAGGCAAATTTAAATGATAGGCAAGATTTGAACTGGAACCAATCGTGATGATATCTCCCCCAGCTTCTAGAAAAGCGCGCAAAGCTGGAATGGATTTGGCAGCTGTAATTTTCCCCATCGTTTCTCTAAATTCTTCCGGGATGTCGGCCTCAACGGGTTCTTTGCTCGTATTCTCATTGGGAGCTTCTGGTTTTACGCTAGGAATGGCCCGACTGACAAAAATGAGTGCGTCGAATTTGGCGCGCAGATTCCCTTTGTCGATTTCTTTGGCAAATACCAATTTGAAATCAAAATGGTGTTGTTCTAAAATCCAACGCAACCAACCCGATGGCATCGATCCGCCATACACATCCCATAAACCGATGCGTTTCGCTCCCAATTTTTTCGAATCTTGCTTAGGTAAACTAGCCAAAGGCGTAATCTTCACGGATGCTTTTGCTAACAACGCAGAAACGGCTGAACTATGTTTTACCCAAAATGCATCCTTCGTTTTAGTCACTTCAATATCTGCTTTCAATAAATCATTTAACAAGGTAAACGACGCATTATCCGTAGTCGGGAAGGAATAGAAATTAGCCACCTCAAACGCTGGGCTGGCAACTTGCAACTGACCATACGGTATCGTCTCCAACGGCGCCTGCAAATCAGTCAATATCCGATCAAACTGTATCCCCATCGTAAAAGCCGGTGTCCAACCCGCGGAATCATAAGGCCGTACGGGAGGTCCACCCGGATATTGGAAATCATTTGGATGATCTTGAGGTTCAAACATATCAATCACGTGCGGACGGAAGGCCTGATTTGTCTTCACCACATACGAGCCTTGTGGATAGGTCTTTCCATTCACCTCAAAAGACTTCGTCGCCTTCTCCACACGGATACCACTTTTAATCAGGATATTCACAAAGGCCAAACGTGTCATTGATTGATCTGCCGTAATGATATAAGCACGCGCATCGCGAGACGCAGGATTTATATAGACAACGGCAAATAAACTATCACTCTTGGTCTTAAGATTGGTCCCAGCGATACTCGTTAACTTCTCGACTTTATTGGGCGAAAGTGTCCAATAATCTTGGGAACCTAATTCGATAGACTTCCGACCCATTTTGTAAATATTCATCAATACCTCTTCACGATAACGCGTCGCATAATTCAATACGGCATAGTTGAGCGATAAGGAATAGTCGATGGAATTTTTGAAAAACCATTTGCGAGGTGTGATGGGAAAAGGCGTCGCTGAGTTGGGAATCAAACGATTCGGAACCAAAGGAATGGTCTTCGGTGTAGGGTCGCCAATGATTTCCGTTAATAGACCAATGATGTTATGGTAATAGGCCGTCGTGCGAAGTCCTCCATTCCACCAAGTGGAATAAACCGATCCGGATTTCATCGTATAACCTGGCTTATCTTCCGCATTTAAACGTGAGCTCATCGCGGCACCTAGGGCATCGATGCCGGTTACCAACAAGGGATCATATACGTAATTGAACGGATCGCGGTAAGGAGGTCCGGCAACAACGGTTCCTTCGGGGCCAGTTTGGTGGTGATTATACAAAATCTGCGGCATCCACTCGATGTATTGTTGGCGCGCCATATTCGCCGACTCGCTCATATTCATCATGTAGAAATCCCGGTTATTATCATGCCCAATGTATTTTTCATACAGGCGGGGTAAGTGTTCGGTCGAGCGTTTTAGCGTATCTTTTTGACGCATGTACCAGTTGGAGACCAACTCCTGCCCATCCGGATTTGCGTGCACAAAGAGGATGATCGTATTTTCCAAAATGCGTTTTGTTTCCTCATCGTTACGGGTCGTAAATTGGTAAATGGATTCGATCCACTGGTGAATACCCACCGTTTCTGTAGCGTGTAATCCCCCATCAATCCAGACAACAGCTTTGCCTTCTTTGGCTAAGGCCTTGGCTTCTAATTCACTTAGGCCTTCGGCGCGCGCGAGGCGTTGCGAAATGGCTTTATATTTGGCTAGGTTCTTAATGTTTTTGGGATCGGAGACGATGACCATGTATTGATTTCGGCCCTCCTCGGTTTTTCCGATGGATTGTAATTTGACCCGTGGGGAGGCTTTGGCAACTTTCTGTAGGTAGGCTTCGGTTTGAGTAAAGGTAGCCAAGTGGTAGTTGTCCCCAATGGAAAATCCAAAATGCGATTTGGGGCTAGGGACTTGAGCAAAAATGATGTAGGAAACGAATAGGAATAGTAAGGTAATTTTTTTCATAGCGTTGATTGAGGTAAGTTTTTAAAGGTAAAAAAAAAGCGTTAAAAACCTGACCCGAAATAAAGAATTCAAATTATCTAGTAATTGATAATCTAGGAATCTAATAGGTTTTCTCATACCACAAGTAAAACACCTTCGTTTTGTCGAAAAAAAAGCAAAATGGAAAATCAAATTGAAATCTACACCACAAGCGATGGAAAAACACAAATTGATGTTTCGTTTGAAGGAGAAACTTTTTGGCTGAGTCTCAATCAAATTTCAACACTTTTCGACAGAGATAAATCGGTTATTTCAAGGCACTTAACAAACATTTTCAAAAAAGGAGAATTAGAACGAGATTCAGTTGTTGCAAAAAATGCAACAACTGAATTAGATGGGAAAATTTACCATGTAGAATACCGGGATTAACCCTTATCGTCGCATCGAGTCATCCTGAAGAAATGATTAGTGTCAAAAAACTTATCATGAGCGTTTTAAACAGAGCAAAATAATATTCAAATAAAGGAATCAGACTCCAATTCATTACTTGGTCGATAATCGTTTATAGGTACCACATTGAAATTCGGCAAAACGATTAAATTCTGCATTTAAAGGGATTCCGCGTAATTAGTTGACTGGCGCCGCAAAACCCGATTTCGCCAAATCATTAAAAAGGCCCTGTACTTTTTGGATTCCTTTGGGATCATTAATAGCAAAATAGCGGTACAGCTCAAAATCCGTTTTATGGATGGCGCCCTCTTGAATCGCACCTTGCGATTTGTATTCCGAAATCACCCAGTCGGCCACAATCTTATAACTCAACTTATCATTTTCTTTCAATCGAAACGCGCGATTTAACGTAAACGTAGGTGCATTGGGATTGATCTTGGTTTCGGGAAAGCCATCGAGTTGCGTATACTCGATCGGTTTAGCACCTTGGAAAACGGGACTTCCCGCAATGATAATGGGTTTATGGCTTCCTTTATAACGTTGAACGGCCCGTAAAGCCATCAGCACAGCGGTTTTGTGATGACCGTGTTGGCCTGCATGCGGCAACATCGTTATCACAAAATCATAATCACGGTCTGCCAATAATTTATCCAAACGTCTTTCCACATAGGCAATCTCCCAGTTTTTACCACTGATATAGGGCGTCGGATCGAGGGTATACCAATCATCCGGCTGCTCCATGAAATAGATATTCCGAACACCCATGATTTTACCTGCATTCAAAATCTCCTGTTTGCGCAACATGGGTAAATGCGTCCGCGCTACGAGCGAATCAGTTAGATCTAAACCGTAGTACATGGCGCCCAACTGCGAGTCGGCGAATCCCCCACCCCCATCAGTCATCACAGCCATGTCGACCGTCCCTTTTAACTCATGCGTAATCTTGAACATGGTGACTGAAAAGCCCGTTTCATCATCGGGGTGAGCGGTAACAACAAGGACCTTAGGACCTTGGGCCATCAAGGTAGTGGCCCAGAAACAGGCGCAAAGCGCCATCAGCGTTTTCTTTTTCATAGCTTATTAAATGGTCTAATGCATAGCGAGTTAGCAGAAAAAAGAGAAATTAACAAGCAGAACTTCAAGACAAGAGAATTCACAGAATTAGCTATCTTGCATAAACCTCTTAACCTATGAAAACGATTTTTATTTGTCTATTCATCCTCTTGACCCAAAGGAGTTTCGGGCAATCGCCTTTGCTTAAAGACCAATTTTCTTTTCCTTTAGGCGCCTCCATGAACCCTCGCCTCTTACAGGAAAATGAAGCGTATCGCCATTTGGCAACCACAGAATTCAATAGCGTAACGGCGGAAAATCACATGAAAATGATGATGGTCCACCCGGAAGCGAATCGATTCGATTTTAGCAAGGGAGACGAACTCCTCCAATTTGCCAAATCCAATCAAAAACGCATGCATGGCCATACCTTGGTTTGGCATAATCAAGTACCCAAATGGATGAACGAATTTAGTGGCGATGCGCAGGCTTGGGAAGCCTTATTGAAAAATCATGTTCAAGAAGTCGCAAAGCATTATCAAGGACAGGTTTCCGGATGGGATGTTGTCAACGAGGCCTTTCTCGATGATGGGAGTTTGCGTCCCTCCATTTGGGTCAAAAACATTCCCGACTACATCGCGAAAAGTTTCCAGTGGGCGCATGAAGCCGACCCAAACGCTATCTTGTTTTACAATGATTATGGCCAAGATGGAAAACCTCAAAAGATGAAAGCCATCTTGGATATGGTACAAGACTTACAAGCTAGACATATTCCCATTCATGGACTAGGTCTACAAATGCATATCAATATAAGTTCTAACAATGCAGAGATTCAACGCGTAATCCAACAGTCATCCTCGACCGGTCTTATAATCCATTTCTCGGAACTCGACATTGCCGTAAATCCCAAAAACGATTCCACATTTGTTTATAACGAAACAGCCAAGGAGGCCCAGAAACAAAAATTCAAATTCATATTTGATGCATATGCTGGTATTCCCAAACCACAACAATATGGCATCACGTTTTGGAATATAGGCGATCGGGATTCCTGGCTTCGGGGATATTTCAAAAGGCCTAAGGAATATCCGCTCTTGTTTGATGATGCTTATGCACCTAAACCCGCCTATTTTTACCTAACGAACACACGAAAAAATGAAAAATAAAACGCGTTGGATTCTTCAAGCGGTAGTCGGATTGCTCCTGACGGGCAGTGGACTTTCCCTCGCCATAGACGCTGGGATCAGTAAATTACAAGGGGGCGAATGGTTTTGGTATGGGACGGGAGCCTTGGTGGTATTTCAGGCTGGTTTGTGTTTGGTCATTGATTCAACTCGATTTAAATAAACGGAAAGCGCTCTTCTGCCTTTGTTTAATGTTGCTTGATCTGGACAAGGCCAACAAGTTCAAGGAATCAAAATATAGATTCTCAAAGAAAGTGTTACAACCTGGGTAATTCAAAAGGCAAATCAATAAGTATAGCGCAAAACCACCTCAAAAATTCCGATAAAAGATCGACGAATAAGGATCGAGCCCTTCGGTAAATCGCTCCCCGTGGTCGGAAAAAATGATCACTTTCGCATGTGGGGCATTCAGGTTGATCTGTTGCAAAATGCGATGTAATAGCTGGTCTGCGATGGGAATATCCTTCATAAACTCCCGATAATCCGTCGAGAAACCATGAAAAGTCAAAAAGTGTAAAAACTTCAACTGCCTAGGCTTTCCATCAATTTGAGAAATCAATTCGCCGTGATACCGTTCCATCGCTGCAGAACTTCCGATATAACATTCTGCACCAAAGTAGCGCTTAAATGGCTTTAAAAGCAGTCGATTAGGCCGAACAGGTGCAAATACCGAAAAAAAAGGCTTTGCTAACTGATAATCCACCAAGACTGATCCCACATAAATCTGATAAGTACTTGGTGCCGCGTTATGCAAGCTGATTTGCAATTCGTTACCAAAGGCGACAGCATTTAAATTGGTAAACGTTTGAGGATATAATTTACCGGTCAACAGATACCGTACAGAGACCGGTGTTTGAAAAGACTTTGCTTTATGCCGTTCAGAATGAAAATGATTGGCTTTCAAAAGGGAATCAGCTCGACTGTTTTTGGCGAAAGCCGTGGCAGTTAAATCCGGATATCCATCCAAACAAATCAGGTAAACGGGCGCCTCTTCGTGTTTATTTAATTCCCTCAAGGCATTTCGTATAGGTGTTTGTTCCACCTGCCCAGCCTCTCGATAAGAAATCGAAGCGAACAACTGCTGAGGCAATTGATTTTCTACGTGGATAAATCCAAACAAAAATGTAACCCAAGCCAAATAATGCAACTTTTTAGCATACATCACCCACAAAAATATCGCATAAAATCCGCAAAAAAGTAAGGTATTCAGATTCAAATGAATCAAGAATAAGGGCATCCGAGGTGCAATGATATCGTAATACAAAAACTCGAAAGCAAGCGGAAATGTCAGTAAACCATAGTAAAGTCCTTTCGTTGGCCCCCATAACAAACTTATCAGAATACCTATCCCACTTAAAATAAGCGCAATGCCATAGGCATTGGTAAAGTCCATTTGCTCATTCCACGTTTGTATCCCAATCAACACATACAGCGTTACGAGCAAATATTGCCCAATTCGCTTAGGCTGCTCCGTCATGTTTCAAGGTTAGCAGATATAAAATTCGTTGGGTGCCTGATATTGGCACTTTTTCGAGCAATGTGAACGACTCCAACAAAGCAATCTCAAAATTCGCTTCCGTATACTCATCAAATACATCGGGAAGCGTATTCAACAAAGTTTGTGCTTGCGTATCCGCTTTCGGTATAAATTCGATGACCAAGAACTTGGATGTAAATTGTTTACACAATCCAATCACCTGAATAAATGAAAAGGAAAACGTAATACACAAATGATGAATTAAGGCCAAAGCAAAGGCCACATCAGAATTACCCCGAACACCGATGTTCCGAATTTCTTGAAATCCATTTCCCATATCAGGACTTAATTGGGTGAGGTCTGCAACTGCCGTGGTAATGTTGCAAATACCTTTTTCCGCGATTGTCCGATTTAAGATTTCTACACAATCGACATTATTTTCTATGGCCAATACCTCATCGCAATACAGGGAAGCCAATAGACTAAAATGACCCGTATTGGCACCTAAATCCACGACTTTATGAGGCCGTATCCGCTCCATCCACTTCGAAATCTGATCTGATTTATCCGACAAATAAGCCGCATGCTCTATGTCATGATCGTAATACTGATCCCAAAGACTTATGGCATGATAATTCGGTGACCATGTTTCCAAACTAGTGGCCATTGAATTAAGCAGTAGTTGTAAACCTTCATTCGTAAATCCTTTACTATTTTTTCTTTTGCCATTTTCTAGTTTACGCGGTTTAAACCGACTATGCAGATGTACGTGGATCAGGCAAGGCAAATTAAAATAAGAGGCAAAAGGAAGCGCCTTACTAATAAATTCCAGAGGCATACCCTTCACGAAGGATCGCGTTAAACGCGACCACACACTTCCTCCAAATTTAATTAGGGCCAAGGGGCCTAAAAACTCCATACAAAATTGTCGATAGGCAATCCAGGGGTCATTTTCAACAAAATAGACAAAGGACGTCGTATCAAACAAGAGCATTTGGCCACCAACTTTCGCAAAATTGTAAGGAGTTGCATCCTTTAAAATCATGCCATATTTCAAGGCGATTTGATTAATTTCAATGCATGTCAACGCGGCCTGTTTCCACTCAGAAAACGTCCACTCAAAAGGCTCCACGAGAAAAGGAATCTGATTTGGTAAAATCTGTAAAAAATAACCCGATGGTAAAGGATTCCCTTCCAAAGGTATATGAGGAATAATGAGCTGTTTTGATACTAATTCCTCATACAGTCCTGATTCTACTAAATGTGAAAATTCAGCCCGATATGATTCATGAATAAAACGCTTAAATACACCGTCCGATTTAACAACACGTGCCGCCTTGTCTTTAAAAGAATAAAATGTCTTTTCGACCTTACTTACCACCATGACGGAATATCCATTTAATCATTTGACCCAAACGAAATTTTAACTGCTTAAAAAATAGTGCGAAGGAAATAATTATACTTAAAATAAACTGAAAAATGAGACTTCCCGAACTAGGATCAATATATAAAATGAGATAGAACATAAATTTTAAAACACTTGTTGGTAAACGTAAGTTGACGAAAAAAAAGACAGATTAAACTGACTGAAATCAGTAATAGCCCCAATTTAAAAAAATATTACCGTTTAATAGGACCTATTTTTGAAATCGGTCCAAAATACTGCCTTTTTAGGCGAAAATGTTCGAAATGTCAAAGCTACAGTTGGTTTTATAAACTCTGCCATCATGATAATTTTACAACAATCTCCTACCTTCTTGCAATAAGCCCGCACAACATTCGACGTACTTTGCGACACCATGCTACAAATTAAAAAAGAAGGTGTCCTGCTCGAAAAATCAACACTCGGCTTCGAAAACATCGGTGTTCTGAATCCCGCAGTCATTCAAAATAAAGGAATCACACACCTGCTCTATCGTGCCGTACGAGACGGGAATTTTTCAACCATCGGGTATGCCCGCTTGGATAGCCCCACGACGGTTGGGTCCCGCATGGACGTCCCACTTCTTTTTCCACAATTTGAATACGAATCACAAGGACTCGAAGATCCACGAATCTGCTTCATCGAAGACACCTATTACCTCACGTACACCGCCTACAACGGCATATCGGCACTGGGCGCTTTAGCGACATCTGCTGATTTGATCAGTTTCAAAAAATGGGGCATCATCGTTCCCCAAATTACCTTTGACGCCTTCCGAAAACTTGCCGAAACCAAAGGCAAAATCAATGAAAAATACCTGCGATATAATAATCCGTTTAAGCAGGCCCGACAAGCCAACGAGGAAGCTATCCTGTGGGACAAA
>CANGCD010000105.1 GCA_947452215.1 Cytophagaceae bacterium
AGGTTCTTTCTTGGTGGCCAACTTGCAGAAATTCTGGCATGGGGGTTATGTATCTTTATTTATTGCGGGGGTTATTATCTTCATTATGTGGGTATGGTTCCGTGCGACTCGCATTAAAAAGAAATTGACTGAGTACGAGAAATTGTCCGATTACATCGAGCCTTTAAAAGAGTTGAGTAAGGATGAAACGATTCCAAAATATGCCACACATTTAGTTTTCATGTCGAATGCAGCTCGCGTAACAGACATTGAATCGAAAATTATTTATTCTATTTTTCAACGCCGACCGAAGAAGGCCGATATTTATTGGTTTGTACATGTGGACACGATGGATGATCCATATACAATGGATTACAAAGTTACTGTGATTGAACCGGATGATATCATTAAAGTCAATTTCAAGTTGGGTTTCCGGGTTGAACAACGGATCAACTTGTATTTCCGTAAGGTGGTAGAGGAGATGGTTTCTCGCGGAGAAGTGGATATTACTTCACGTTATAAGTCATTGAACGAGCAAAATGTGATTGGAGATTTCCGTTTCGTAGTCTTGGAGAAATTCTTGTCTTACGATAATGAAATGCCTTTAATGGATCGTTTAATTATGAAGGCGTATTTCTTCGTGAAACAATTTACACATTCAGAAGATAAGTATTTTGGATTGGACAGTGACGCGGTGAAATTGGAAAAAGTGCCTTTGATTATTAAACCGATTACCAAGTGTAACCTAAGACGAATCGACTAATATGGCGACGATATTTACCAAAATTGTGAATCGGGAGATTCCATGTCATTTGATCGCGGAAGACGATCGATTCATGGCCTTCCTAGATGTTATGCCACTCGTGGAGGGTCATGTATTGGTGATTCCTAAACAAGAAGTTGATTACATTTTTGATTTAGATCCTGAGCTTTTGGGGGACTTGATGAAATTCGCCCAAAAAGTGGCTCCAGCTATTAAGAAAGCCATTCCATGTAAGCGTGTCGGTGTGGCTGTGATTGGCCTTGAAGTGCCGCATGCGCATGTGCATCTAGTGCCCATGAACCGCATGTTGGACATCAATTTTTCCCAAGAAAAATTAAAGCCCTCGCAAGATGCTTTGTCAGCAACAGCTGAGAAAATCCGGTCTTATTTACTTTAAGAAACCTTTCAATTTATTCATTTCCGCTTGCGGATTCGCCTTCTCATAAACGATGTGGTAAACCGCTTCAATGATGGGAAGGTGAATTTTGTGCTGGCGTGAGATGGAATAAATACTTCGCACCGCATAATAGCCTTCCGCAATCATGTTCATTTCGATTTGAGCAGATTTTACGGAATATCCTCGGCCGATCATATTACCAAAGGTCCGATTTCGAGAGAATTGCGAATAGGCAGTTACGAGTAAATCACCTAAGTATCCTGAACTATTCAGGTCTCGATTCATTTCAGGATATACGGCATCTAGGAATATTTTGATTTCTTGCATGGCATTACTCACAAGTACAGCTTGGAAGTTATCGCCAAATCCCAATCCACGTGTTATCCCGCATGCCATCGCAATGATGTTTTTGATGACCGCGCAATATTCTACCCCATACAAATCCTCAATGGCATGCGCTTGTAAGAAACGGCTATTTAATAGATTTGAAAACGACTGGGCCACTGCCAAAGACGGTGATGCAATCGTTAAATAGGATTGTTTTTCCAGCGCAACTTCCTCCGCATGACAAGGTCCTGCTATCACACAGGTTTGACTTATGGGCACATTAAATGCTTTTTCCATCCAGTCGGTGACCAATAAATTCTCCTCCGGAATCATGCCTTTAATGGCTGATACAATTTTTTTGCCCTCGAAATGTTTGCTATTTAAGTCTTTCAACGTTTCCGGAATGAAGGCCGCGGGTACTGCTAAAATGATGTATTCGACACCGGACAGGGCCTCCGACATCTTACTATAGGTTTTTACTTTGCGTGGATTAATGGCGACATCCGTTAAATAGCTCGGATTGTGATTGTATTTACGTATGAAGTCAACGTCTGATTTCCGACGAATCCACCATTTGATTTTGACCTGGTTTTCAGATAAAATTTTAACGAGTGCTGTTGCCCAACTGCCTCCACCGATCACTGCAACTTGTGTGGGAATCTTCTTTTTTAATTCTTCTAATTGACTCATAGCTGTAAAATTACCTATTAAATTAAAATTTAGCTGAAACAATCAGAAAAATTGCCAAATTTGTTTCTCGCAAGGGCAATGCTGTTGCACAAAACTAAACCTATGAAAAAACTATTACTACTCCTATTCTTAGGGGCAAACTCGTTTGCTTTTTCACAAAAATCAGCACTACCATTACCGGAGCATCCTCGACCTGATTTAATGCGGGCACAATGGTTAAATTTAAATGGATCGTGGGACTTTGCTTTTGATTCGTCCTTGGTTATCCCAACAAAATTTGCCCAAAAAATTCAGGTTCCCTTTTCTTGGGGGTCTAAGCTTTCAGGCGTAAAGGACGAAGCAGATGTTGCCTGGTATCACAGGTCTTTTCAAGTTCCTGCTACTTGGGGATCAAAACGTGTGTTCCTGAACATTGGGGCTTCCGATTGGCACACATCCGTTTATGTGAATGGTCGTTTTGTGGGGGAACATAAGGGTGGCTATACACCTTTTGATTTTGATGTTACCTCTTTTTTAAAGCCTGGTCAGGCGCAGCAGGTAGATATTCGAGTAGACGATAAACGTCGGATGTTTACCTTATATGGGAAACAGGGATATGGCAACGCGCGGGGTCTTTGGCAGACGGTATATCTTGATGCTCGTGGGTCAGACTTTATTGATCATTATGCAGTTTATCCAGATATCGATAAGGGCATGGTTCGCATTAAGACCTATTTAGGTGCTCCCATGGCGAAAAATACGGTTTTGCAGTTGAGGCTTTCTAATGGGCAAATGGCTTCTATCCCTGTCAAAAAGGGGGATTCGGTGGCAGAACTTGAATTGAAATTGAACAAACCTCATTTATGGTCTTTGGAAGATCCCTATTTATATGATTTGAGTTTACGTGTTGGTTCGGATGAGGTGCATGGCTATTTTGGCATGCGTAAGATATCGGTGACGGAACTTCCCGGGTCGAAGATTCCGTATATCGCGTTGAATAATAAGCCTATCTATGTGCAATTGGCTTTGGATCAAAGTTATCATCCGGATGGCTTTTATACCTTTCCGTCGGACGCATTTATGAAGGATGAAATTATTCGGAGTAAACGAATTGGCTTGAATGGAATTCGGACGCACATCAAAGTAGACATTCCGCGTAAGTTGTATTGGGCGGATAAATTGGGTTTATTGGTCATGTCTGATTTGCCAAATTCATGGGGTGAACCCGATGCGGATATGCAACGAGAGTCGGAGTATACCTTACGGGAAATGTTGAAACGTGATTTCAACCATCCAGCAATTTTCTCCTGGATTACCTTTAATGAGACTTGGGGTTTATTTACACATATTGATAAGAAGTCGGTCTATACCCCAGAAACTCAAAAATGGGTTGCATCTGTGTATCGCTTGGCTAAATCCTTGGACCCGACTCGTTTGGTCGAAGACAATTCAGTTTGCTGCGGTCGCGGTCATACGGAGACGGATATTCAATCCTGGCATGCTTATCAGGCTGGATATGAATGGGACAAATTGATGGATGATCAGTCGAAAAACTTATATCCGGGAAGTCAATGGAACTTTGAAAAAGGGTATGTGCAGGGTTCCCAACCGATGATTAATTCGGAGTTTGGGAATGTTTGGGGTTATCAAGGGAGTACGGGAGATGTTGATTATACCTTTGATTACCACAAGGCGATGAATTCATTTCGGAATCATCCGAAGATGGCGGGTTGGTTATATACGGAACATCACGATGTGATTAATGAATGGAATGGCTATTATAAATTTGACCGAACAGAAAAAGAAACGGGTTTAGGCGCTATCGTGCCAGGCATGAGCCTGAAGGATTTGCATGGACCTTTCTATGTGTCGACAGGTCAAGAAATTACCTGGGCTGGTAAGGCAGGCCAAACCGTGAAAATACCCTTACATTTATCTTCCATGACGGATTTGTCGGGGAACTTGCGTCTGAAGATTGCTTTTTCTGGCCTTACCGCTTGGGGTGAAAAACAGACGCATTGGACGAAAGAATTGCCTATAACGTATGCTCCTTGGAATGTAAAAGCCTTGGATTCCCTGGCTATTGTTTTACCTAAAGATAAGTCGGTAAATACCCTTTCATTTGTCTTGATGAATCCCGCTGGCAAGGTGTTACATCGTAATTTTGCGCATGTCATTGTTGAGGAAGGCAATACAAAACCATCAAACCCTAAATTGGAATTTGTTTCTATCCCTGTAGAGCGATTTAGTACTTCACAATTTCCAGATAAGCAATGGACCGGTGTTTTGGGGCATAAAGTAAATGGGGCAGGTGCTGGCTATTTCGAATATGAGTTTCCGATTTCAGGTACCGATATTGCAGAGATTCGATTTATGGTGGAGGCATCCTCAAAACCCATTTTGGGTAAGGATCGCTCTGATGCAGGGAAAATGGATGGGGATTATATGCTCGGGAAAGGAACTTTTGATCCAGGGGTGAATCCGAATGCCTATCCGCAAACGGATGTTTATCCTTCCTCTGCTAATCTACGCGTGACTGTCAACGGTATTAATGCGTTGGAAACTATATTAGCTGATGATCCTGCCGATCATCAAGGGATTCTTTCGTGGCATTACCAAGCACGCAATAACAAATTGGATGAAGCAGGAACCTACGGTTATATGGTTCAAGGACTTATTCCGCCAGCTGCCTGGCAGGCTGCCTTGAAAACCGGTAAATTGGTGATTCGATTCGAGTCGACACGAGGTGGCTTAGCCTTGTACGGCGATCAGTCGGGTCGCTATGTAACAGATCCCAGTATCTTGATTTTACGGAAGTAACGATCAATAGCTTGAGTTTTTTCCCTCCTACCTTTGGCAAACCTTCACGTGTTGCCGAAGGTAGGACTTATCTATACACCGAATTGCTGTAGATGGTGATCGATGTGTTTATACAAAAGATTATTCCATTCCGTTGCAGAAAGTTTACCCAAACTTAAGGATGGTTTTGCCGCTAGTTTTTCAGCACCCATTTCTTGGATGGTTTGGATCATTCCCTTTAATCTCTCTTTTTCTTTTTGCACATCATAATGCTCCGTTCGTATGAAACTAGGAGCTGTAGGTAAATTTTGTTTATACGGCACTTCATTGACCATCGATTTCTTTAAAAAAAGCGTTAGGATGATGCGCATAAACAAGGGCGGCTGGTCCGTATTTTGTCCAAGGATTTGCTCATAGGGTACAGTGCAATGTGAAAGCATTTGGCCAACAGTCATTTTACCCCAAAGTCCCTTTGAATTTTCAGTGAGCTGATCAATACGCGCATGTAGCGATTGCGTCGTGCTTTCAATGTAAATGGATGGATATGTCATAAGATTATCAATTTATTGAACTTTTTTCCCCCGTACCTTCGGCAAATTTTGAAGGTTTGCCATAGGTAAGTCAATTAATATTAACTAATTCGCGCCCAGTTAGTCGTTTCTTTGCGCTGGTTCATCACCTGCTCGCGAATCATTAAATGACGATCCAAAGCTAAATGCGGATCCTCTTCTAAGATCTTGATGGCCGTTTCCCGAGCTACCTTTAAAATCTCGCCATCTTTCGCCAAATCTGCTATCATCAAGTCTATTGCCCCACTTTGACGGGTACCCGTGATATCGCCCGGACCTCGTAATTGTAAATCGACTTCCGCAATCTCGAATCCATTATTCGTGCGAACCATTGTCTCAATCCGTTTCTTCGTATCAGCACTCAATTTATAATCCGTCATCAGTATGCAATAGCTTTGTTCTGCACCCCGACCGACCCGGCCGCGCAACTGATGTAATTGTGAGAGGCCAAAACGCTCCGCACTTTCAATGATCATCACGGAGGCATTCGGGACATTTACCCCGACTTCAATGACCGTGGTAGCCACCATGATTTTGGTCTCATGCTTCACGAAGCGCGCCATTTCAATATCCTTATCCGCGGGTTTCATTTTACCATGCAAAATCCCCAAAGGAACCTCCGGAAATGCACGTGAAATACTCTCGTAACCATCCATTAAATCCTTGAAATCCATTTTTTCGGATTCTTCAATTAAGGGATATACAATGTAAACTTGTCGGCCCTTTGCTAATTCATGTTCAATAAAAGCAAATACTTGTAATCGATGACTGTCATATCGATGGGTTGTTTGAATCGCTTTCCGGCCTACAGGCAACTCATCGATTACCGAAACATCCAGATCTCCATAAAGCGTCATGGCGAGTGTCCGAGGAATGGGTGTTGCTGTCATGACGAGTACATGGGGATGAATCGCTTTGTTCTTATCCCAAAGTTTGGCGCGTTGTGCAACGCCAAATCGATGTTGTTCATCAATGATGCAAAGCCCCAAATTACCAAATACGACCACGTCTTCGAAAATGGCATGAGTACCCACAAGGATTTTTAGGTCACCGGAAGCCAAGTCCTCCAGTAAACCTACGCGATCCTTTTTCTTTACAGAACCGGTCAATTTGGCAATCGTTATTCCGAGTAGATCTGCGAATTTTTTCAAGCCTTGGTAATGTTGATCCGCTAAAATTTCCGTCGGCGCCATGATGCACGCTTGTGTACCATTATCAATTGCGAGCAACATGGAAATAAACGCCACAATGGTTTTGCCTGAGCCCACGTCGCCTTGAAGGAGTCGGTTCATTTGTTTTCCCGACTTCATGTCTTGGAAGATTTCACGGATCACCTTTTTCTGTGCGCCTGTCAAATCAAATGGCATGTGATCTTGGTAGAAGGTCGTCAACAAGGCCGCTGAGGAAAATACCTGCCCGGGAAATTGTTCTTTTCGCACCAAATTCTGCTTGATCAAGCGTAATTGATTGTAGAATAATTCCTCGAATTTCAGTCGGCGCCTCGCCTGATGTAGCCAGTTTTCGCTCTGTGGGTGATGAATATGGAAGAGCGCTTCTTGTTTGGAAACCAAGCGAAATTGTTGGATGATTTCCATGGGAAGCGTTTCGCGAATATGCGAAAACGCCATGCCCAGCAAGGTACGCTGTAGCCCTGCGATTACTTTGCTATCAATGTATTTTTTGCGCAGTTTTTCCGTAAGGGAATAAACCGGTTGGTAAAATTTTTCTGTATGATTGGCGCCTTTGTAAACTTCCATTTCTGGATGCGTCATTTGCATCTGTCCATTGAAGGCATTTGGCTTGCCGTAAAATAAATAATCAACTCCTGTTACAAGCGATTTTTCGAGCCATTTGACTCCTTGAAACCATACGAGTTCGATGCATCCGCTTTCATCACAGCATTCCGCTACGATTCGTTGTTTGGAGCCATTTCCAAGTTTTTCCTTATATCGAATGCGTCCAATAAACTGCGCATGCTCCATTTGTTCCGTGATATCTGCGATGCGATGTACTTGCGTACGATCCTCGTATCGAAAGGGATAGTATTGAATCAGGTCGCCGAACGTAAATAAACCCAGCTCCGTTTGGAGTAAACTGAGGCGGGTGGGAGTCATGCCGCGTAATTGCGAAAGATCCGTATCGAAAAAATGGCCTTGCGACATAGAACAAAAATTTTGTGAATTTAGGTATATTTACAAAAAGTTGACGCGTATCCTACAATCCTTTATGTCGAATTCCGCATTTTATCATAAAATCAGTTTGACCTTGCTTTTTACAGGCTTGGTCAATTTGGCATTTGGTCAAACGGTTTCAAAGGATCCTTGCAAAGATGTTTGGGTGGCAACGGATGCCAAAATTTTAATGTTTTCCCCGGAACCCGGAGAGGTGACAAAGCCCATTCTTGTGCCTGTTAATGGCTCTTTGAACCCGTTGATTGAATGGACTTGGACCCCTGCGTTGGGTATGGTCGATGTCAATGGAAACGATGGCTCTCATTTACTTCATCCCTATTTTGATGTGCAAAAATTGGGTGATTTGGGGGGTAATGCCTTCACAACCACATTCTACATAACAGGTCGTGCCCCTTCGTTAGGCTGTAATACATTTGCGGCGATTGATGTTATTATCCTTTCGCGTGTTAAGCCTTATGATGCGATTACGCCCAATGGTGACGATTTGAATGATTATTGGGCGATTGATAATATTTCATCTTATCCGGAAGCTACGATTACCGTCATAGACCGTTGGGGTGTATCTGTTTTTGAAGGAAGTGGTGAAACGTATGAGGAGAAACCATTCCGCGGTAAACTAGATGGGAAATTATTGCCCACGGGAGTATATATGTATCGTATTAAGCCAAATGCTGATTATCCTGAAGTGGTTGGGTCTTTAACCATCATACGCTAAATGAAAAGTTTATTAGATCAAGAATTTCAGGAGGAAGGATTTGTCATCACAAAAGTAGAGGACCTATTGAACTGGGCGCGTGCTAGTTCTTTATGGCCTATGAGTTTTGGCTTAGCTTGCTGTGCCATTGAAATGATGCAGGCCTTTGCCTCGGGCTATGATTTAGACCGCTTTGGTGTTTTTCCACGCCCTTCCCCGCGTCAATCCGATGTGATGATTGTCGCCGGAACCGTAACCTTTAAGATGGCGGATCGTATTCGTCGGCTATATGAACAAATGCCAGAGCCCCGTTATGTAATTTCGATGGGATCTTGTGCCAATTGCGGAGGCCCCTATTGGGAACATGGCTATCATGTCGTAAAGGGAGTTGATCGAATTATTCCCGTGGATGTATATGTGCCCGGTTGTCCGCCTCGACCTGAGGCATTAATCGGTGGAATTTTGAAATTACAGGAGAAAATCAATCGGGAAACCTTGGTGGTTCCTCAGCGCATTTTAGACGCTATATCGTAACATCATGGATTTGCAAGAACTCGTAGCATTAATTGAACATACAGGTATTAAGGTTGAGCTGAATGAAAAATCAGGTCAATTAACACTTGCGAGCCAAGACCTTATTGCTGTCTGTGATTTCCTTTGGCGCAATCCGAATACTTATTTTGATTCTTTATCCTGTGTGACGGCGATTGATTTGGGTGTAGAAGCAGGCCAAATGGAAGTAATTTATACCCTCTATTCAATTCCTTTTCACAAGACTTTGCATCTGCGGGTGCTCGTGGATCGCGAAAAACCGGAGGTTCC
>CANGCD010000106.1 GCA_947452215.1 Cytophagaceae bacterium
ATTCTGGACTTGCTGAAGACTTTTCGGAAACGTTAGGTTGGGTGTCTTTCTTAATAACATTTGTGATAAATGTATCCATTTTATTTCTCGCTATAAAGGAGGTTCGCGAACAGCAGGGGGGATTTATTAGCTATGGTGAAGGTCTTGGGAGTTCTACCTTATTAGGAGGTATTTGGGGAATTGTTGCCGGTGGTTTTAATTACATCTATATCAATTTTATTGATGATGCGATGATTCAAAAGCAGATGGATTTAGCTCGCCAGCGTCTTGAGGATCAAGGCTTATCGGAGAGTCAAATCCAAGATGCTGAAAAAATCACCAATATGATGTTGGGCCCAGGTGTTCAGTTTATTACGATCGTCATCGCTACGATTTTCTTTTTATTTGTATTGGGATTGGTCGTTTCGGGTATCATGAAACGCGAGAAATCCATTTTTGACGAATAAGATGATCGCAATTATTCGGAAAGAATTAAGCAGTTTTTTTAGCTCCTTTTTGGGTTTGGGTATTATGTCCAGCTTTTATATCCTGATGGGAATTTATTTGTGGTGGCTTGATGGCAATATTCTCGATTACGGTTTTGCTGAGATGCGGGTTTTCTTTGATTTAAGTCCGTGGTTCTTTCTCTTTTTTATTCCCGCTATTTCTATGCGTGCCTTTGCGGAAGAATTTGAGATGCGGACGTTCAATCTGTTGCGTTCCTTACCTATATCGATGCAAAACATTGTGAATGCCAAATTGATGGCTTCGCTCTTGCTGGTGATGATTATTTTGATGCCAACAGGTGTTTTTATCTATTCCATAAGCCAACTAGGTAGTCCCGCTGGGAATTATGATGCTTCCTTGATCATCGGTTCATATGTCGGCTTAACGTTGCTTTGTGCAGTATTTATATGTCTGTCAACTTTAGCGTCTGCTATGGTTGCTAAACAGTCTTTGGCCTTTGTACTCGGATTGGTGTTCAATTTTGTTTGTTGGCAAGGAATGCAGGAAATTCCAGGGTTAGAAACTTGGTCGGTCTATTCACATTACCAACAAATGAGTAAAGGGGTAATTGATGGAAGTAGTGTCTTCTACTTTATAGGGCTATGTTTAACGATCATTGGACTGATTCGATTACGCTTAGATCTGAAATTTTCTTAAGCTTTATACGCTGAGATAGCGATTTGCTTCGTGCATAAACTAATTTCTGCTTGTTCGTTTGATGCGATCAGAATCAATTTATGTCGCTGTTTTTCCATGGCATCATAAAACCATTGTTTAGCAGATTCATCTAGGTTGGAGGTAGGTTCATCTAAACATAGAATCGGCCTTTCGGAAGCCAGCGCAATCCCTAATTTCACCTTTTGTCGCATTCCGGACGAGAAATTCTTGATGAATTTTGACGTGGAGGGTTTTAAATCGATGAACGAAGTAAAGGTTTCAAAATCCCAAGTTGACGGAAGGAAATCCATATTGATGAGAAAGTCCAATAATTCGGGTAAGGTAAATTCCTCGATTAATTCGGAATAAGGCGCAGCAAAACTGATTAACTTATTGGGTTCCACACTTGAACCTTCGAATGAAACAGTTCCTTTATTGGGAAGACTGTATTGAGCTAATGTTTTGAGTAATGTAGACTTTCCAGCACCATTTTGACCTACGATGGCATATGAATTTCCGGATTCAAATGTGTAAGAAAGTGATTTGAAGACCCATTCCTGGCGGAATTTCTTGTGAATACCTGTGGCAATGATCTTCATAGGAATATTACCCTTTCATGATTCCACGTTCCGAGTTGCGGATAAAATCAACGATTTCATCGCGGTAAGCGGATTTTGAAATATTGGATTCGATTTGATTTAAGGCTTCTTGGTTATTTAGGCCTTTCAAATATACGTAACGGTAAATCTCTTGAATTTCAGAAACTTGTTCGTCGTTGAATTCTCGACGGCGTAAACCTACGGAATTGATGCCTGCGTAACTCAAAGGTTCCCGACCCGCCTTGGTGAAAGGAGGGACGTCTTTACGGACTAAAGAACCGCCAGAGATCATCACGTGGCGGCCGATTGATGCAAACTGATGTATAGCAGATGAACCACCGATGATAGCAAAATCACCAACGGTTACATGACCAGCCATTTGAACGGCATTCGCTAAGATGCAATTGTCACCGATGATACAATCATGTGCGACATGTACATAGGCCATGATTAGGCAATTTTTTCCGATAACCGTTTTTTGCTTGTCGGAGGTACCTCGATTAATTGTTACACATTCGCGAATGGTTGTATTATCGCCAATTTCTGCGGTGGTAATTTCCCCTCCAAATTTTAAATCTTGTGGAATGGCAGATACTACAGCACCCGGGAAAATACGTACATTTTTCCCTATTCGTGCGCCAGGGTATATCGTAACATTTGATCCAATCCAAGTTCCATCACCGATTTCTACATCTTCATGAATGACACTAAAAGGGTCAATCTGGACGTTTTCTCCGATTTTTGCATTGGGATTAATTACAGAAAGTGGTTGACTCATGATCAAATACCTAAGATTTTCTAACTAAACTAGCTGTCATTTCAGCTTCACAAACCACTTGACCTGCCACATAAGCTTTGCCAATCATTTTGGCGATGCCTCGACGTATAGGTGCGGTTAATTCGCATTTAAAAACAACAGTATCCCCTGGGATTACGCTTTTACGGAAGCGGCAATTTTCGATGCCAACTAAGTAAGGCCAATAGTTCTCAGGATCAGGAACAGAACTTAATACTAAAATACCACCTGTTTGTGCCATAGCTTCCACTTGCATAACACCGGGCATCACTGGATTGTTTGGGAAATGACCCATGAAATAATTTTCATTCATGGTGACATTTTTAACACCCACAACGCTGTTATCATCCAAATAAATGATTTTATCAATCATTTGAAATGGATAGCGATGTGGTAATAATTCGTATATACGCTCATGTGAGAAGATAGGAGGTTGTTTCGGGTCGTAAACCGGAACATTGTTTTTCTCCGCTTCTAACATTAATTTTTTAATCTTTTTGGCTAATTCTACGTTGGACGCATGTCCAGGACGAGATGCCAAAATCTGAGCTTTGATTGGTCTGCCTACCAAAGCCAAATCACCCATCACATCCAATAACTTATGGCGTGCCATTTCGTTGGAATAGTGTAGGCTTGTATTATTCATGATGCCAGCCTCTTTCGAGATCGATACCTTTGGCTTTCCTAATACTTCCGATATTTTGGCTAATTCAGCTTCTGTATAATCTCTGTCGGCAATTACGATGGCATTATTTAAGTCGCCTCCTTTGATTAATCCTGCTTTGTAAAGAGCTTCTAATTCATGTACAAAACAGAAAGTCCGGCACATAGAGAAGTCTTTTTCAAATTGAGACACATGGGATAAGTTGGCATGCTGACTTGAAAGAAACTTGGAATTATAATCAACCATTACCGCAATACGGTAATCATTTAAAGGCAAAGCCGCTAGTTCAATGCCTTTATCTAAATCTTTAAATCGTACTTCTTCAGGTAATTCAAAGAATTTACGGTGTGCATCTTGTTCGATAGGTTCAGCATCTTTTAATGCTTCTACAAATTTAATGGAAGATCCATCCATGATTGGTGGTTCTGGGCCGTCCAACTGAATGAGAATATTATCGATTTCTAGTCCTACTAAAGCGGCTAATACGTGTTCAACGGTATTAATACGAGCACCATTGTGTTCGATGGTTGTTCCGCGTGAAGTATCCACTACGTAATCTACATCGGCATCAGCAATGGGTTGTCCAGGTAAATCAACACGTTGGAATTTAATTCCGTGGTTTGCTGCTGCAGGTAAAAATGTCATGTTGGCCACAACGCCTGTATGCAAACCTACTCCGGAAAGCGTGACTGATTTTGAAATGGTATGTTGCTTATTATTCATGAGAAGGGTAAGCCTATTTAATGTTTTTTATTTGCTCAAATAATTCAGGTAATCGACGAATTAATGCACTTCTTTTTAAGAATTCTGCATTATTCATGGCAGGATAACCTCCTAAGGTTTGTCCAGTTTGTTTTATTGATTTCGTTACACCAGTCCGACCCGTAATGATCGTTTTGGGTGCTACGCTCAGGTGCCCCGCAACACCTACTTGGCCACCAATGAGGCAGTTTTCACCGATTTTAGTTGACCCAGAAATACCTGTTTGTGCGGCGATTGCGGTATTAGCACCTATTTCCACATTGTGGGCAATTTGTACCAAATTATCTAGTTTAACTCCTTTACGAATGATGGTTGATCCCATCGTCGCCCGGTCAATAGTCGTATTGGATCCAATGCTTACATCGTCTTCAATGACTACATTTCCGAGCTGAGGAATTGACTTAAATGTTCCATCTGCTTGTGGGGCGTGACCAAAGCCATCTGACCCAATCACCGCATTGGCATGTATGATTACATTGTTGCCAATGATGGTGTCTTTATAAATAACCACTCCAGGATAAATAATGCAATTGTCGCCAATATGTACATTTTTTCCTATGCTGACGTGGTTGTAAATACTTGTATAATTTCCGATGCTCGACTGTGCGTCAATGAAGGCTAAATGCCCTACAAATAAGTCTTTTCCCAATTGTACGCCAGAGGCCACATGTGCAGTCGGCTGAACACCTGTTTCTCTCTCTGCCATCATTTCTTGGTACTTTTGCAACAAGACTGTGAAAGCCACATAGGGTTCTTTAACGCGAATAAGTGTTGATTTAACGGTCGATTTTAATTCCAAATCCGATGAAACGATGACCGCTGTGGCATCTGTATCATATAGAAACGCTTCGTATTTGGGATTGGCAAGAAATGATATGCTTCCTGATTTGCCCTCTTCAATTTTATCAAAACCCGTAATGGATTGAGTTCCGTCGCCTTCTACTGCTCCTTGAATCATGGTCGCTATTTGGTCAACGGTAAACTTCATATAGGGTTTGTACAATTTTTATGATTGAGCATTCAATTCACCTTGCAAATATACGCTCTTTGGGCAACAAAAATAGTATTTTTTAACAATCTTACTCAGTGCTTGTATCGTCGGAAGGTCAGATGCCTCTGTTAACTCGACCACTTGACCTTGTTTATCGACGATTTTAATTGTGTTGTCCCCTTGTACATAGGCGGAGTTGCTTGTTGAACCTTCGATGACGAAATAGGACAATTCTTCATCCGTAATTTGGAGTTTGGACTTAATTTCCTCTGAGATTTCTGTTCGTTTTGATTTGGGCAAGGGTTGGCTACCAAGTTTACAGGTAAACAATTTCCGACTCAAAAAGCTTGAACAAAGCAGTGAAAGAATTTTATCATCCGCATCTTTCCATGTTTTAATGGCCGCCCAAACGTCATGATCGTCTAAATCAGTAAAGGCAATCAATAATTTAGGGTCTGCCGTAAATTCCTCCCAGGTATATTCTTTTTGCAGAAATAACATTAATGCTTTGGAGCAATGCAATTTCGTCCCTTGATGTATGAGGTCTTTAGCGCGTCGTAAAATCTGAATCAACATCGTTTCTCCGGCGATTGCTGTTTTATGTAGATATACCTGCCAATACATCAAACGACGAGCCATCAAAAAGTTTTCGATGGAATAGATGCCTTTTTCTTCCATGACCAAATTTTCGTCTTGGAGATCCAACATGCTTAATAGGCGTTCAGAACCAATAAATCCTTCCCGAACACCTGTGTAAAATGAGTCACGCGAGAGATAGTCCAGTCGGTCTACGTCCAATTGGCTCGAAATTAATTGGTGAAAGAATTTCCTTGGATAGGAATCATCAAACATAGAGATAGCCAAACTCAGGCGACCTTCGAAATGTTGGTTTAGTTTTTCCATGATGAGGTTGGATATCTCTTCATGGTGCACATGATTCAATAGCGTATATTCCAGTACGTGCGAAAAGGGGCCATGGCCGATATCATGTAGCAGAATTGCGATTTCGGCAGCTTCCATTTCTGCCTCAGAAATACTATATCCTTTGGCTTTAAGATTGTTCAGTGCTTCATCCATCAGATGCATAGCACCCAATGCATGGTGGAAGCGCGTATGGTGTGCTCCGGGATAAACAAATTCAGCTAAACCTAATTGTTTGATCCGCTTCAAACGCTGAACGAATGGATGGTCGATCAGTTTGAGAATGAAGGGGTTATTGATTTTGATGAATCCGTAAATCGGATCATTGATGATTTTGGTAGGAAACATGCTTAACGTGCTAGCGTTTTTTCAAGTCTTAAATTTAGAAAATATTCGCTCCAAATTAGTTCGAAAGCAATAATTAATTAATTTTGTGTCGCATTAGTTAAGCTAATGAGGACTTGTAGCTCAGTTGGTTAGAGCATCTGACTCATAATCAGGGGGTCCATGGTTCGAGCCCATGCTGGTCCACGAAGACACTCATCTGAAAAGGTGGGTGTTTTTTTATGGACGTTAGACGGTAGAATTTAGACTGTGGTGACGCTATACCTCGCGTCTAATCCCCAGGTTAAAACCTGGGGTTATAAAATAGTTTAGGCTGTAGAAATGCGATACTTCGCGTCTAATCCCCAGCCAGGTTAAAACCTAGGGTTATAAAATTGTTTAGGCTGTAGAGGCGCGTTACTTCGCGTCAAATCCCCTGGTTAAAACCTGGGGTTATAAAATTGTTTAGACTGTAGAGACGCGATACTTCGCGTCTAATCCCTGAGGAAAAACCTGAGCTTACAAAATTAATAACCCCAGACTTCAGTCTGTGGCTTAGACGCGAAGTATCGCGTCTCTACAAATAGCAAACGTCCAACGTCTAATCAATAATACAACACCCCCAGCGCCACAGCCGCCACAGCCATGATGACTAATGCAATACCGCCCATAATATTCAAATAGCGCGTATTGGTGTAATCGCCCATGATTTCTTTGTTATTTGAGATATGGAGTATGATTCCGATTAAGACCGGGGCTGTTACACCATATAAGATTGCGGTATAGATCAAAGCCTGAATAGGAGAGATGCCAATGTAATTCATGGACAGGCCAAGTAATAAGGAAATCATAATGATTACGTAAAAGCCTCTCGCTTCATGGAATTTTTTGTCGAGCCCTTGTTCCCAACCGAATGTTTCCGCATAAATATAGGATAATGCACCACTTAGCACGGGGATAGCAATTAAACCTGTTCCGATAACGCCTGTGGCAAATAATACGTATGCTAAATCACCCGCCAAAGGTTTTAATGCTTGTGCAGCTTGTTCAACCGTATCAATTTGGTGGATTCCTGCACTGTACAACACGGTACCTGTCGTCAGAATGATGAAATACATCACAAAACCAGAAAAGCCCATTCCAAAATCCACATCTTGTTCCATGGCGTGAATCAGTCGTTTGTTGATGATCAAATGCTTTTTCTTATGTTGCATTTCCTCCACTTCCACTGATGCTTGCCAAAAGAATAAATAGGGCGATATCGTTGTGCCTAGGATACCCACAAGAATCGCTAAATACTCTTTGGAAAATACTAGCTTAGGTATGAATGTGGAACTTAATATTTGAACGAAATCTTGCTTGTAGAGAAATGGGACTATAAAATAGACCAACATCACGATACAAAGGTATTTTAAGGTTGCAGCGATTTTTTGGTAAGGGAGGTAGATAATAAGTCCTAATAAAATAATGGTAAACATGACACTGAAATAACTCGCATCGATTTGCGGAAATAAGAGATTTCCTACAGCACCCATTCCAGCGATATCCGCGCCAATATTCATGATGATAGCAGGCGTGCTGAACAATAACATGATGTAAAGAACCGGTTTGGAATAATGCTTTTTCAACGTTCCTGTTAAACCATGCGATGTAACAATGCCGATGCGCGCGCACATTTGTTGGATCGCTGCCATCAAAGGTATTGTGATAATCGTCGTCCAAAGGGTCATGAGACCGAATTGAGCACCTGCTTGTGAATAGGTAGCAATACCCGATGGGTCATCGTCGCTTGCGCCTGTTACTAATCCGGGGCCGACAGACTTCCAGAAACGTTTAATTTTTGATGTGAGGCTCATGGTTTTTATTGAATTTAATCAATTCGTACGCATTTTAACGATATTTTTCTATTTTCGTAATATGCATAAACATAATTTTAGTCCAGGTCCCGCAACACTTCCGAAGGAGGTATTCCAACAAGCCGCTGAGGCACTAATCGATTACAATCAATCTGGCTTAAGTATTGCTGAGATTAGTCATCGGGCACCTGAATTTGTTCAAATCATCGAAGAGGCAACTGCGCTCGTTCGTGAATTATATCAATTACCTGATTATTTTGAAGTACTCTGGTTGCCAGGTGGAGCTAGTACCCAATTGGCCGTAGCCCCGATGAATTTATTGGGTTTGAAGGAATCCATGGCAATCGTTGATACAGGATTTTGGGCCCTACGTTCTATCGATGCAGCACGAGAATTAGCCCAAGTGCATGTGTTGGAATCCGCATCAGCGACCAACTACGATCGGATACCCAAGGAATGGATCTTGCCTGCGGATGCTAAATACCTACATGTGGTTTCCAATGAAACGATTGAAGGGATTCAGTACCATGAATATCCGCAAGTTGATATTCCATTAGTCGCGGACATGACGTCTGATTTCTTGAGTAAACCGCTACAATTAGATCGCTTTGGGATCATTTATGCTTCCGCACAAAAGAATTTTGGGATTGCAGGCATTACCTGCGTTTTGGTGAATACAAAAGTGCTGCCTTCAATAAGTGACCGAAAGGTTCCTGGCATTTGGGACTATCGGACGCATATAAACAATCAATCCCTGTATCATACCGTTCCTACCTATCCCGTTTATGTGGCGCTTTTGATGTTGCGCTGGATAAAAGCGCAAGGCGGATTAATCGAAATGCAAAGCCAAAGCGTAGCTAAGTCTTCTTTGTTATATGATGAAATTGATCGTAATCCACTTTTTGAAGGGATAGCAGTCAAAGAGGACCGCTCGGTGATGAATGCCTGTTTTCGAGCAATTTCTCCCGAAGTGGAAAGCCAATTTTTGGAATATTGTTCCCAAAATGATGTCGTGGGAATCAAAGGTTTTCCAACGGTGGGTGGATTTCGTGCCTCAATGTATAATGGGATGGAGTTGGAAAGCGTCCAACATCTCGTTCAATTAATGAAAAATTTTAAGCCGAGTATA
>CANGCD010000107.1 GCA_947452215.1 Cytophagaceae bacterium
GCATTGTATTTCTCGCGTACGGTTCGGTACACTTTATCCTCATGGTCTTTACGCTGAATCGTACGATTTGTTGGAATAGAAACCACATCCAATTTGTAAATCGTCCAGAATTCACCCGCTTCCGTTTCCGCCGTACCCGTCATACCCCCTAATTTGTGGTACATACGGAAGTAGTTTTGCAAGGTGATTGTCGCATAGGTTTGCGATGCATCTTCTACGTTTACGCCTTCTTTGGCTTCAATCGCCTGGTGTAATCCGTCTGAATAACGACGTCCTTCCATCACACGACCTGTTTGCTCATCCACAATCTTAACCTTGCCTTCCACCAAGATGTATTCGGTGTCTTTTTCGAATAGGGTATAGGCCTTCAACAATTGGTTCACCGTATGAATACGTGATGCTTTTTCATTGTATTCTAAAATCAATTGCTCTTTTTGAGACAAACGCTCAGCATCCGAAAGCTCCTTATTTTGTTCGATTTTATTCAAGTCGATCGACAAGTGCGGCAACACGAAGAAATCCGGGTTTTCCGTATTTCCACTCATGAATGCTAAGCCTTTCTCGGTTAATTCAACTTGATTGTTTTTTTCCTCAATGGTGAATAAAAGGGGCTCATCTGCCTGCGGCATCAATTTTTGGTTTTCAGCCAAATAGATTGATTCCGTTTCGTTCATGAGTTGTTTCATGCCGCTTTCCGACAAGAACTTAATCAAAGGTTTGGACTTCGGTAATCCGCGGTATGCACGATACAAGGATAATCCTCCTTCTTTTTTATCACCCGCCGCAATGGCTTTTTTCGCCTCAACTAAGAAGTTTTGAACGATTTGTTTTTGGGCTTCCACTAGCTTATTCACGCGGGGCTGAAATGCTTCAAACTCCTGCTCATCACCTTTTGGAATAGGTCCTGAGATAATCAAAGGCGTACGAGCATCGTCAATTAACACGGAGTCAACCTCATCCACCATCGCAAAATGATGCGGGCGCTGAACCTGATCTTCCAAACTCCGCGCCATATTATCTCGCAAATAGTCGAAACCGAATTCATTATTCGTCCCGTAAGTAATATCCGCCAAGTAGGCTTGTCGGCGCTCATCCGTATTCGGCTCATGCTTATCGATGCAATCCACCTTCAAGCCATGAAATTCAAATAAAGGCGCATTCCATTCGGAGTCACGTTTTGCTAAATAGTCATTCACCGTTACCAAGTGAACGCCACGTCCTGCTAATGCATTCAAATAAGTAGGCAAGGTAGAAACCAAGGTTTTACCTTCCCCAGTACCCATCTCGGAAATCTTTCCTTGGTGTAAAACGATACCCCCGATCAACTGCACATCGTAGTGGATCATGTCCCAAGTAATCTGGTTTCCAGCGGCCAACCATTGGTTATGCCAAATCGCCTTATCCCCTTCAATAACGACATTCGCCTTTTTGGCAGCAATGAATTTATCTTCAACCATTGCCGTAACAACCAATTTTTTATTTTCGGTAAAGCGACGTGCGGTTTCTTTCACGACCGCAAAAGCTTCCGGAAGAATGTCCATTAGGACTACCTCTAATTCTTTATTGCGCTCTTCGTTTAATTTATCAATCTGAGAGAAGAAGGTCTCCTTCTCATCCACATCTTCTGTCGCATTGCCTTGTTCCCGTAATGAAGTGATTTGTTCGTCAATGGCCGACAAAAACTCCTGAATGCGTTGCTTGAATTCATAGGATTTCCCGCGAAGTGCATCATCGGAAAGCTCATGCAAACGAGCATATTCCTCCTTGATTTTATCCACAATCGGCATGATTGCTTTGATGTCACGTTCCGACTTCGTGCCAAATATTTTTGTAACGCTTTTGCTTAGTATTGAAAACATGGTAATATAGGGCCTACCTAGGCTTGGTGATAATTTAATTTGCAATTTACCAATTTGAATTTTTATCCTTGCTATGTTCCGACAATTAATCCGAAAATTTTACGGATTTCAATTCGAAATTCATTTGTTTTGTAGCTCATTGTTGAATACTTATGGCTGATAATCCAATTCCTCCACGTCGCGCACCCCGTAAAAAATTGAAGATGCCGCTATTTGGCGACATGATCAGTGGTTCGTCGGGTCAAGGAGGTACCAAGAATTTCTCTACCTATTTGTTTTTGTTGGTGGGTTTAGGATTGTTAGGCCAGCTCCTTTTACCTCAATTGTGGGCAGAAAAAGTCTACGATTCAGAATCAGAAATTCGCGATATGGAGCTGGACGGTGCTATCCGCAAAAAGTATGCGGATGCAAGTGATCGGAATGAAATCCATTACTTACTCGTCGTGGTTGAAAAAGAAGGGAAGAGAAAAAAGCTAGACTTGTATCAGGCAGATTCTGCCTTCTTTGAGCAAGTTGCTGTCCCTCAGCGTCTTAAAAAAGAGTCAGGTTCTTTAAAGGTACGTGTCACACGCTTTGCCAAACCGGATACAATCCTGCGTATTAAATTTAAAGAATAGATAATATCAATTTTTTGATATTGCTTTTAATCAATCTATATTAGGGTAATTATTCTACTATCCTATGCCCATATTGTCCAATACAAATGTTAAACATTTGTTGGCTCGTTCATTATTTGGTTTTTCGAAGGACCAATTCCAACAAGCCATGGGATATGGAACGCTTGAAGATCTTGTAGATCGTGCATTATTATCCACGCAAAAATTACCCGCCCCACCCAATCCATGGGTGGATGCCTTGCCCGCTCAGGCCCAACAAGATTCTGGGGATGCGGGAACTTGGTACCGAGAATTAACATATTGGTGGTATAATCGGATGGTTACGGAGGGGATCAATATGCAAGAAAAGATGGTGTTATTTCTGCACAATCATTTTTCTTGTGAACGCGATAAGGTGAATTATCCGCAATACATGTACCAACAAAATCAATTGTTTCGAAAATATGCCTTCGGGAATTTCAAGCAATTGGTTAAAGAGGTGAGCATCGATCCTACGATGTTGATTTACTTAGATGGGAATGGCAGTCGGGGAACAGGTCCCAACGAAAATTACGGTCGGGAGCTGATGGAACTTTTCACGCTTGGAATCGGGAATTATACAGAAAATGATATCAAACAAGCGGCCAAAGTTCTTTCGGGCTGGCAGGTAAAAGGCCTAACGGCTGCATTTGACTCGACCCGCTGGTACAAGGAAACCACGCTCACGATTTTCGGTAAAACTGCGCAATTCAATGTGAATACCCTTATCGATTTAATCTTCGAACAAAAAGCATGTGCTGAGTTTATTTGTAGGAAATTGTACGAAGCCTTTATCTATTATAAACCTGATGAGGCATTTGTGAGTCAGATGGCTTCTGTATTACGTACTAGCAATTATGAGATGAAACCATTGTTGCGATTCATGTTTTTGTCCGATCATTTTTACCAAGCTGCTTTTCGGGCAAGTGATATTAAAGATCCACAAGAATTGATGGTAGGTTCACTGAAAGCATTGCAAGTAAAAACACCGGATTTGGTCAATTTATATGACATGGCTAAACTCTTGCAAATGCAATTGTTTCAGCCCCCCAATGTGGCTGGTTGGCCAGGTCAACGGGATTGGATTAGTTCGACAACCTATTCGTACCGTGGAGGTTTTACAGATTCCTTGTTGACCGGAAAGCGTTTTAACGGTACTTCAGTCACTGGAAAGTTGGATGCCGTTTCCTATGCACGCAGTTTCCCAAATTGTGAAAAAGCAGCTCTCTTTGTAAACGACGTCATTGATTCTTTGATTTTATTTCCGATTCCAGATACCAAACGTCAGTTTTTATTGGACACCTTGTTGGACGGAACCTTGGCGGCCAATTGGTCGACGTATACTCCTCAAGCGGATGCAAGAATATTACGTTTATTGAAAGCGATTATGCGTTTACCTGAATATCAACTCCAATAGGCCATGAAAAAACAGATAAATCGGAAATCGTTTTTGCAGCAAATGGCCATCTTATCGGGAGGGGTAGGATTCGGTTTAGGGTCGGTGAGTGGGAAGGCTTTTGGTCAAATTCCTGCAGCACACATGGCCAATATTCAGCAGGGTAAAATTTTAATTGTATTGCAATTAGCTGGAGGAAACGATGGCCTTAACACGATTATTCCCGCGGAAGACGATTTGTATTTCTCAGCGAGACCTGGTATCGCGATCAAAAAAGAAGATGCGCTCAAACTAGATCAAGGGATGTATTTGCATCCATCCGCTGTGGGCTTGAAGAAATTGTATGATCAAGGGCAAATGAGTGTTGCCCAAAACATTGGATATCAGAATCCGAATCGTTCACATTTCCGTGCTACCGATATTTGGAATACGGGATCAGATGCATCGACCGTTTTGGAAGAAGGCTGGGCGGGTCGTTTTTTGAAAACACGTTACCCTGAATTTCCTATATCATTAGCAAAGCACCCGATGGCTGTTCAATTGGGTTCGGTGGAGTCCTTATTATTTCAGTCAGAACAAGGAGGTTTTAGTACTGTTTTTGAGGATCCCAATTTATTTTACCAATTGGTCAGCGGAACACCGTCTGATTCGGATATTCCACCTGCCACCTTAGCAGGGGATGAATTGGGCTTTTTAAAGCAGATTGCTGCGGCGTCGGTTCAATATGCAGGAGTCATTCGGGATGGGGCAACGAAAGGAAAGAATACGATTTCATATCCAACTTCGAATTTAGGACGGCAGTTCAGTATCGTGGCGAAATTGATTTCGGGGGGATTGGAGACCCCAGTTTATCTATTGAATATCGGTGGTTTTGATACGCATGCGAATCAATTGACCCAGCACGCGAACCTATGGAAAACGATATCAGAGGCGATAACAACTTTTCAAATAGACATGGATAATCAGAACCTTTCTGACTATATCAACATCATGACCTTTTCGGAATTTGGGAGACGAGTAAATCAAAATGGAACGGCGGGAACTGATCATGGAACAGCTGCGCCAATGCTCTTTATTGGGAAAACGGTTCGGGGCGGCTTGATAGGTGCAAATCCGAATTTAAAGGCTTTGGATAGTAATGGGGATTTGAAGTTTAATTACGATTACCGACAAGTCTACAGTACTGTTTTGCGGGATCATTTTGGATTGGATAATGTTCGTTCACAGGCCATTTTCAACTCGACCTTTGAGCGCTTACCGATCTTCAAGAACTCACCGGATGCGCTCCCAGAAGCGATTACGATGGAATTGATTGCACCATGGCCAAATCCGGCGAGTGGATATACGTTATTGCAATATGGGGTCTTTGAGGAGGCGACGATTCAATTGGCTTTATTCGATTTACAGGGTCAGCAATTGAAACTGATTCATTCCGGATTGCGCAAAGTCGGTTCATATTCGGTGAATTTCGATATTCAGGGCTATGCTTCAGGTCACTATTTGGTGAGCCTAACGTCCAGTCGGGGAGGGCGAATCACCCGTCAATTGGTGATTCAATAGATAAATTGTTATCTTCGAAACTTGAAATGCATGCAACATTTATTTTCAAATTTCGTTGTTGCAAAAACGCTAGGTAATAATCTATGTCTCGATTCATTGTTCTCGTATTGCTGTTGGTAGGTGTAGGACTGTCAGATTCGAAGGGCCAAATGTGGTTTTTGGGTCAAAAAGGCAAGAAAAAATCCCCATTCCCTGTATTTAAGAAACATTCATCGATCTCATTTGGGGCAGGATCATCTCATTACATAGGTGATTTAGTGCCTGTTGCAGGCCTGATGACCGTGGGACTGCAAACTACTCGATGGAATGTAGGTGCAAATTTTACCCGTCATTTATCACCCAATTTCAGCGCAAATATTGGTTTAAATTACATCCGAATTGCCGGAGATGATAGTTATTTTTCACCTGTTGGCACTTGGGATGCCAACTTCAGACGTAATTTGCATTTTCGGAATGATATCAAAGAATTATCCGTCGTGGGTATGTATGAGATTGGGGGGAATGCGGAAAATTTAACGAAGCGAAATGCCGTTTCTCCTTATGTGTATTTAGGTGTTTCGGGATTTTTGCATTCGCCAGATGCGCGTAAACAGGCTGGAGTAGGTGGATCAGGAAATCCAGTCCAGGGACCTTGGTTGACGGACAGTAACGGAAGCTTATTGGATTACAAGAATGAAGGCGTTGATTACTCACTCATGGGTGTTTCGATTCCCTTTGGTGTTGGCTTTCGGTACAAAATAAGTAATTACATGGATTTGGGTTTTGATTTTGGATACCGCATCGCTTTGACTGATTATTTGGATGATGTTACGGATGATCGAAATTCGATTACACCGGCCTCAGTAGGTGGAAGTATGTTGTATACGGATCGTTCAGGAGAGCCTTTTGCTGCAAATACCTTAGTGAATCGGATTCCAATTCCTCCAACGCTTTCAGCCCCGAAGATCTCTACGGGTCCAGATCAATATTTTACTACACAAGTACGATTGATTTATCATTTACGTAACAAAATTGATTGTCCGCCCTTGCCGAATCAATGAGAAAATTAGCCTGTATTTTGTGGGTACTCCTTGCGAGCTTTTCTGTATATGGACAACGTTGGTCTATGTCGGCAGGAGCTGGAGCGACACTCTATAAAGGAGATTTGTCTGATTGGCACTTAATTCCCCATTTATCTCAATTGAAAACGGCGAATACGGCAATTGATTTCCAATTGAGGTTTCAGCCCAAACAGGCATTAGCCTATCGAGCAAAACTAACTTTTACAGGCATTCAGGGAGACGGATTGAATAATCCACTTCCAAGTATATCGTATTCGACGAATTCCTTTTCGAGTCCCTTGATTGAGTTTTCGGGATTAGTAGACTATAATTTCAAGGACTATCAAGCGAACCAACATATTCGAAATTGGACACCCTTTGTTTATGGAGGTTTGGGATTTCTTTTTGTGAGTCCGGAGGGAAATATTCCGAATCCGAAAACATTTTTTACTTGGGCGATTCCTTTTGGCGTCGGGGTAAAGGGTCAATTGAATAATCGAATTGGGTTACAGTGGGAGTTCGGGACGAGTAAATCCTTATCCAATATTTTGGATGGGCAGCCGGGCTGGGGCGACTCTCCACAAGGATTTACGCTTGGCAAAACAGATCAATATTTACATACATCTGTTTCCATAACCTATTCACTTGTATCTGTTTATTGTCCGCGGGATTAATGTTTTGAATAAGGGGAGGGATTAGCTATCTTTGTCGCTTGTATATTGTATTTAGTTAGTTGTGAGTCAAAACTTAAAAGATTCTATAGATGTAAACAATCTGCCGGCGCACATAGCCGTTATCATGGATGGTAATGGGCGATGGGCGAAACAGCAGGGGTTTAAAGATCGCATCTTCGGTCATCGCCATGCGATTGCGGCAGTACGTGAGACGATTGAAGGTTGTGGTGAGTTGGGGGTCAAATATTTGACTTTATATGCTTTTTCAACGGAAAATTGGAATCGACCTGCTACTGAAGTGAAGGCGTTGATGAGTTTATTAGTCAGTGCAATTCATGATGAGTTGCCTGGGATGATGAAAAACCAGATTCGATTGTTGGCGATTGGCGATTTAGAATCTTTGCCCAAAAGCTCACAAAAGGAATTGTTGTCAGCGACGGAGCAAACCTCGCAAAATAAGGGCCTGACTTTGGTGTTGGCACTATCTTATTCGGGCAAATGGGATTTGACACAGGCAACAAAAAAAATAGCGAAAAAGCTCGCATTGGGTGAAATTGATGAATCGGCGATTGATTCTAATTTGATTCAAGCGCATCTTTCTACGGCGGGAATGCCTGACCCTGATTTGATGATTCGGACGGGTGGAGATCACCGAATAAGTAATTTTATGCTTTGGCAATTAGCTTATGCAGAGTTGTATATTTTTGAAGAGTTGTTTTGGCCAGATTTTAGAAAAGTCAATTTACACCAAGCAATTATTGATTTCCAGATGCGTGAGCGTCGATTTGGTAAAACAAGTGAACAAGTTAAACGTGAGGGTTAGGCCCTAGTAATGAAAAAAGACATTTGCATGAATTTTCGTAAAGAATCAAAAGGGTTTCGGTTATTGCAGGTAATATTGCTGGGTTTGGTTCTTGTTATTTCACAAACTGCCCAGGCGCAGGTATTGGGTGGAAGGCGATTTGCTACATCCAATGCTTCAGTATCTGCATTTTCATGGGCAGATCCCAAGGAATATGAAATTGCGGATATTGAAGTAACAGGCTCACAGTTTTATGATGGAGCCTCGATGATCAATATTTCGGGTTTACAAAAAGGAGATAAAATTAAGGTTCCTGGGGATGCGGTTGCTACAGCTATCCGTAAAATTATGGATCAAGGAATCTTAGAAGAGGTTGAAATTTATGCATCTAAGGTTGAGGGTGATAAGATTTGGCTTCAAATCGCGTTAAAAGAGCGTCCTCGTTTGTATGCGATTAACTATGTTGGTATTCGCAAAGGAGAGCAAGAAAGCCTAAGTGAAAAAGTGAAAACCTATAAAGGTAAAATCATTACAGAGACGTTAAAGAAGAATTTGGAATTAGCGATTCGCAAGTACTATCAAGAAAAGGGGCGTTTAAATGTGAAGACGAAATCCACGATTCGTGTCGATACCTTGCGTGGAAATAATGCCACCTTAATTGTGAATGTTGATAAGGGTGAGAAGGTTAAAGTCCACAAGATTATATTGGATGGCATTGACGAAAAATCGCGTGGGTTGATTTTACGTAAAATCAAAAATACCAAGCAGGTGCGTTTTGGGCGTATTTTTAAGCCATCAAAATTTGTGCCTAAAAAATGGGACGAGGACAAAACAAAGTTACTCGACGCCATGAATAAATTGGGTTTCCGCGATTTTCAAATCAAATCGGATTCAATAGGAAAGGTAGATAAAAAGTCGGTAGACCTTTACATCAAACTCGTTCAAGGGAAAAAGTATTATTATCGAAACATCAATTTCGAAGGGAATTATATTTATCCCGATTCGGTACTTCACATGGTGCTTGGGGTCAAAAAAGGCGATGTATACAACACGGAAGAGTTGGACAAGAAAATGCAAGGAAATCCAGGGGATGACTTGAGTTCGGTATACATGGACAATGGGTATTTGTATTATAACGCTGAGC
>CANGCD010000108.1 GCA_947452215.1 Cytophagaceae bacterium
TGGACGTGAAAAAATGCACCAATAATGCGGCAATTAAGCAGGTTGGCATTGAATGGGCGGTCCAACAAGGTAAGGAATTGATTCAGGCGGGTGTTCCTGCTTTACATTTCTATACCATGAGTAAATCCGACAGCGTGCATGCGATTGCCTCAAAATTGTTTTAATTCACATTTTTCCAATTTTCCCCTTTCTTGATGCGCGTCACTTGGGTGGATGTAATGCCAAATTGTTTGGCGATCATCTTAGGTCGGCTTTTGCCTGAACGAATCAATTGCTTGATGATAAGTACTTTGGACCGATTGAGCTTGTAATGTTTGGCCGTCGCGGGTATGCTTTTGTTCAGAATTGCAGGGTTTAATTTATTGTGTTCCGTGAGTTCAGCTCTGTTTACCCATTTCAAATTATCATGCCGATTATTCAGTTTGTCATAATCGAGATGAATGACAAATTGATTCTCAGGACTTTTTTGCTCGCAGAAATACTTGGCAACTAATTTATGGACATAGAAGTTTCTATGTGCGCTTTGAATTCGAATATTCAATGTTTTATAGCCTTGAATCGTGGATCCTTGTAGGATTTTCTGATTCCGATTTCGAATTCGACCAAAATTCGATACTTGGTAGAGTTGTTCGGTCGGGAGGTCAAGGTCTATCATAGACCATCGCTCTATCCCATAGGATTGAGTTTTCATCGATTAATTATTAGTGGTTATATTTGTACACGAATCTAGTTCAAAATCGTGAGATAATTCACTATCATCATTTCAAATAACTGATAATATGCGGGTCCTTGTTTACGGTGCGTCTACTAATCCTACTCGTTATGCGTATATCGCGACGAATTTATTACTCGAAAAGGGCCACGAAGTGTTTTTGGTAGGGATAAAAAAAGGGGAGGTCCAGGGAATTGAAATTCAAAATAATCAACCGATTATTTCAGATATTGATACGCTGACAATATATGTGGGACCCTCTCACCAACAAGATTTGTTGGCCTATATCTATCAATTAAATCCCAAGCGTGTGATTTTCAATCCAGGGACTGAGAATCCTGCATTGATGTCTGAATTAGGTAAACGAGGAATTCAAGTAGAAGAGGCCTGCACGCTTGTGATGTTGCATACAGGCCAGTTCTGATTTAGATTGCAGTTAGCGTAAATTCGAATTCCTCCATAATGAGGTTCGCTAATAATTTCTTGCAAGCTTCCGTTACAATCTCATTCGCCGCTGCTTCTGTTGCTGCTTCTAATTGTAAAGTGATATGCTTTCCAATACGAACATCAGCTACTTGCGTAATATTTAAGTTTTGTAATCCAATGCGAACTGCTTTTCCTTGAGGGTCAAGTATTTCTTTTTGAGGCATTACATTGATTTCGGCGATGAATTTCATTTTTGAATGGATTTGTTTAACGAAAGAATACCTGATAGAGCAATATAGGATATTACCAAAACAGGGAAAGCTGCAAATTTAAGCATTACTAGCAAAGCAATGCAATAAATTAAGAATAAGTATTTACTTTGATTATCAGCCCAAGACCATGTCTTGAATTTAAAGGCCATCAAGGGTAATTCCGATACCAATAAATAACTCATTAATATGCTGTAGATCAATAGGCCCTTGTAATGCAAAATATAGGGTGTGAATTCCGGTTGGAAATGCAATATCAAAGGCAATGAAGCTACCAAAAGTCCATTCGCGGGGGTTGGAACACCAATAAAGGAATCCGTTTGGCGCGTATCAATGTTGAATTTTGCTAGACGATAGGCCGACATTAATGCTAATGAGAAGACTAAGAAAGGTTTGTAAAAACCCAATGGCCCCACCGTGCATTGAGCTCCACAACTTTGTTCAACTAAATTCAACAGCATAAAGCTTGGGAGTATTCCAAAAGAAACCATATCTGCCAAAGAATCAAGCTCTTTGCCTAATTCAGAATAAGCTTGTAATAATCGAGCAAGAAAGCCGTCTAGAAAATCACAAACCAAGGATATGAAAATGCAATATGACGCATAAAGCACGTTCCCTTGCATTACAAAATACAATCCCATGCAACCCGCTAGAAGGTTACCTAAGGTCAATAAATTAGGGATTTCCTTTTTCATGCTTTGACAAATGGATTAGTTGTTTTTTCTTCCACAATGCGCGTTGAAGGACCATGCCCCGGAAATACAATCGTTTCTTCGGGCAAGGAATATAGTTGTGTTTTAATGCTATTTACAAGATCTGCATGGTTGCATAATGGAAAATCCGTCCGACCGATACTGCGTTTGAATAATACATCTCCGCCGAATACCCAGCCCATAGAAGCCTCATACAATGCTACGTGCCCAGGTGCATGTCCGGGTACAAATAAAACCTTAAAGTTCATTTCGCCTACTTGAATTTCTTCATTATTTACAAACCAGCGATCTACTTCTGCCGCTTGAAAATGAGGAAAACCGTAAACTTGCGCACGGTTGGCCGCATCGTCTAACAGTGGTTTGTCCAATGGATGTAGGCAAAATGGGATTTTATAAGTTTGTTGGAAATAAGCTACACCTAACACATGGTCAATATGCGCATGCGTATTAAGAATATATTGTAGCTTAATTCCTTTCGACTCGATAAAGTCGTGCATTTCTTTTCGTTCCTCATAAGTATAGCAACCTGGATCGATAACGATTCCATTACCCGCGTCATCCCAAACGAAATAGGTATTCTCTTGAAATGGGTTACAGGTAAAAGCTTCTTGGTAAATCACGAAAATTTATTTTGTTGCAAATTACGAATTTTATGAGCGACCCAATAGAAAGATACAGGGTTTTTTGTGCAGGTCGGGCTTCTGAGCCGACCATTGTTGCAAGGACTTCGTTTGCGTAAAACCTGTAGGGTCTTGGATGTTGCAACCAATTGCCAACAATTGATTTCCGGGTAATTGCTGAATTAAATCATCCAGCATCGCGTTGTTGCGATATGGTGTTTCGATGAAAAGTTGGGTTTCACCCGTTTTCTCAACATCTTTTTGTAATGTTTCAATACGGCGGATTCGCGCAGTACGATCGATGGGCAAGTACCCGTGGAAGCGAAACATTTGGCCTGAAAACCCTGAAGCCATCAAAGCCAATAGGATAGAGGAAGGACCCACTAAGGGTATCACATCAATATTCATTTCTTGGGCAATGGCAACTGCCAATGCACCCGGGTCGGCAACGCCCGGACAGCCTGCTTCCGATATAACGCCAATGCTTTCGACAGCATCGTATTTTTTGAAAAAATCAGAAACCGTTTTGCGTTCGGAGTCTTTGTCTAGTATTTCAAAGGTTAACTCGTCAATTTGAATACCTAATTTTAGTTCACTGATGAATCTACGTGCTGTTCGAACATTCTCCACAAGAAAATGTTTCGTTTGCAGAACTGCTTGCCGCACTTCGTCTGGGAGAACGCTTGAGGCTGTTTGTTCAGCTATCGGGCAGGGGATAAGCACTAACTTCATAGAATCTCTTTTAATACTTTAACGAAAGCTTCAGGTTGGTCTGCCTGTACCCAATGTCCCGCATTGGGAATTTCAATCAACTCGAAATTTGGGAAAATTTCAGCAATGTAGCGTTCGTCCTCGGGTTGGATATAATGTGAATTTCCGCCTTTAATGAAATAGGTTTCCGTATCGCATGCATTTTTGACGAATAATTCGTGGCCTACGACATCAATGTTTTTCGTGATGACAGGAAGATTGATTCGCCAGGCAAATGCGCCTTCAGAATTGCGGTATAAGTTCTTAAGCAAAAACTGGCGAACTCCTTCGTTTTCTTCAAATCGCTTCATGTGATCATTCGCATCGTTTCTGCTTTGAATCGTCGCCAGATTCACCGAGTTTAATCCTGCCAAAATATTGGTATGGTGAACGGGATAAAATTTAGGTGCTATGTCTACAATAATGATTTTTTGAGCGATGCCTGGGTAATTTAAGCCAAACTGCATGACTGTTTTTCCTCCCATCGAATGGCCGATAATGATGGGGTCTACCAATTGATGATCATCAATAAACTCTTTTAAATCTGCTGCCATGACTTGGTAGTCAAATTCATCTGACCAAGGTGATTGACCATGGTTTCGTTGATCCACCAAGAAAACGCGGTTTGTTTCTGCAAAGGCTTTGGCGATGCCCAACCAGTTGTCGGAGGTGCCAAAAATTCCATGCAAGATGATGATTGGGGTTCCCGTTGTGCCAACGGTGCGCGCGAATAGTTTCATTAGGCTAAATAAATGGCTTTATCTTGTGCTTTGGTTAATTCTCCGATGGGGCTTAATTCCAATCCATGTGATGATGCAAAGGCTTCAAATTCGGCTGTATGCTCAGCTTCCACGGCAATTAATAGACCTCCAGATGTCTGTGGATCTGCACCTATATATCGTTGGCGTTCATTGATCTCATCACTTAAGCGATGGCCATAGCTTGCTAAATTGCGGGATGTTCCACCCGGAAAGCATTTTTGATCTAAGTAATGAGCGATGTTGGGTAGGAGAGGTAGGCTTTCAAAGTCGATTTTGGCGCTTAGGCCGGAACCGTCAGCCATTTCTACTAAGTGGCCAAATAAACCAAAGCCCGTCACATCTGTCAAAGATTTCACATAGGATAAAGGACCTAATTTGGCTCCGAATGAATTTAAGGTACTCATTTGTTTCACAGCGCGCCCTAAATCGCCTGCTTGAACGATTCCTCGTTTTTGGCCTGTGGTGAGAATGCCTACGCCTAAAGGTTTGGTTAAATAAAGGATACAACCTTCCGTTGCCGTATCATTTTGCTTGAGCTCCTCTTTTTTTACTTTACCTGTTACAGCTAGGCCAAAAATCGGTTCAGGTGAATCGATGGAATGCCCACCTGCTAAGGGAATACCGGCTTCGGCACACGCAGCACGGCCGCCTTCGAGAACTTGAGCCGCAATTTCGGGGGCTAATTTATCAATCGGCCAACCGAGTATAGCAATTGCCATGAGGGGTGTTCCGCCCATGGCGTAAATATCCGATATCGCATTCGTTGCGGCAATTTTACCGAAGTCAAAGGGGTCATCGACAATCGGCATGAAAAAATCCGTAGTTGAAATCACCGCTTCACCATTTTGCCAATCGAAAACGGCGGCATCGTCCCGACTTTCATTTCCTACTAATAAAAGTGGATGATTTTTTTTGGGTGTGTCGGACTTTAGGATGGTGTCTAAAATTTGTGGGGAAATTTTACATCCACAGCCGGCTCCATGGGAAAAGGCGGTCAGTTTAATGGGTTCTTCGCTCGTTTGCATATTGTTCTATTCTTAGGCAAAATTATTCTTTAAAAAGTTAAAAATTATCTTTCTGTTAAATTTAAAATGTTTTTAGGACTAATCTAGGGGGCTTAGCCGTGAATAGGTAAATTATTTATTTCTTTAGTGCTATCTATCAGGTAATTATAGGGGAAGTAGCCTGAAATCCTTTTCGTTTATTTTTGGAGTATTTGATTTTTTAGGTTTATTTTGTGGCTTAATTCTTCAATTTAATTTATAACTAAATTCCAAATTTATGCAGAGAAGATTTATTACTCATTCCGTGTTATTAGGAGCATTTTTTATGCTTTTGATGGCATTACCCATTGGGCAAGTATTTGCACAGGGTTCTACCACTGCCGCATTAGCGGGTAGTGTTGTTGATGAAAAGGGTGAAGGCCTACCAGGAGCAACGGTAATCGCTATTCACGAACCAACCGGTTCTCGTTATGGTGCGTCTACACGTGCTGACGGTCGTTACAACATTGTTAACATGCGTGTGGGTGGTCCATACAAAGTTTCGGTAACTTTCGTAGGTTACAAAGAGGCAGTTCAAACAGGTATCGTTTTAACCTTAGCTCAAGAACTTCGCCAAAACTTCAAATTAGAGGTAAATCAATCTCAATTGGAAGAAGTTAAAGTGGTTGCGTCTCGTTCATCTGTGATTAACTCAGGTCGTACAGGAGCTGCAACAACTGTTTCTAACTCTTCCATTACTACATTACCTACCTTGAACCGTTCATTAGGTGATTTTGCTCGTTTAGATCCACGTGCAAATGGTTTGAACTTCGCTGGACGTAATGCATTGTATAACAACATCACAATTGATGGTGCTTTCTTTAACAATACTTTTGCGTTATCATCTACAATTGGTGGTCAAACAGGTGCTTCTCCAATTTCAGTAGATGCTGTTGATCAATTCCAAGTGTTAATTGCTCCTTATGACGTTCGTCAAGGAATGGCAACGGGTGCGAATATCAACGTTGTAACAAAATCAGGTACAAATAAATGGACTGGTTCTGGATACTATTTTGGTACAGACCAAGGAATGGTTGGTAATAAAATTGGCGATGTAGTAAATCAATATGGTACATTTGCTCGTGGACAAATTGGTGCACGTATCGGTGGTGCAATCATCAAAAACAAATTATTTGTATTCGGTTCATTCGAACAAGAGACACAAACTGATCCAGGTTCTAACTATGTTGCCGCTCGTCCGGGTTCAACTGCTGCTAACCAATCAATTGCTACAGCTGCTGACATGGATCGTTTGAAAGATTTCTTGAAAACGAAATTCAACTACGATCCAGGTGCTTACGAAAACTGGAACCGTGAGAAATATTCTCAAAAAGTTAATTTACGTTTAGATTGGAATATTTCTGACAAACATAAATTCAACATCAAGTATAACTACTTGCGTTCTTATGCTGATATCAACCCATCAAGTTCAGGTTCATTGACAGGTGGTCGTGCAGCTACTTCACAAGTATTACCTTTCCAAGGATCTGTTTATCGTATCAACAATAACTTAGATTCTTACATCGCTGAATTGAACTCAACATTCTCGAATTCAATTTCAAACAACTTGACAGTTGGTTATACAGCCATGCGTGACTTCCGTCAATCACCTGTGAACAATACGCCTTTCCCTACAGTGGATATCGGTAACAACAACACAAGTGAGTTGACTACTTTCGGTTATGAGCCATTCTCTGCAAACAATATCTTGAATTCAGATATTTTCCAAATCGCAGATAACTTGACAATCTACAAAGGTAAAAACGTATATACCTTAGGGGTTTCATATGAGACTAACTCATTCCAAAATGGTTTTGCTCCTAACTATTATGGTGCTTACCAATTTAAGTCGATTGATGACTTTATTGCTTCAGCTTCAGCTGGAACTTCAAATGCTTTGCAATACCAACAACAATGGTCTAACTATTCTTCATTCCCATTTGCTGAAATGAAAGGTTCGACATTGAGTATCTATGGTCAAGATGAGATCACAGCTGCTAAAGGTTTGAAATTGACTTTTGGTTTACGTGCAGATGCTACTTCATTCCCTGTGTCTGATGAAGCTAAATACAACAACCAATATGTTCCTGCTTTAACTTTCCGTGATGGTGTTAAACTAGAAACAAACAAATTCCCAGAAACAACTGTATTGTGGTCTCCACGTTTTGGATTTAACTGGGATGTAAAAGATGATAAAACGACACAGATTCGTGGTGGTTTAGGTATCTTCTCTGGACGTGTTCCTTATGTTTGGTTGTCAAATCAATTGTCTAACAATGGTGTATTGTTCGGTTCAGAATTATTGGCTAAGCCAACAAACCGTCCTTTCACAGCGAATGTTGATGCTTATCGCCCAACAATCTCTACTCCATTGACTCCAACTTCTTACAACTTAGCGGTAACGGATCCTAACTTCAAGTTCTCTCAAGTTTTCCGTTCGAACTTAGCGATTGATAAGCAATTTGGTGATGGTTGGATTGCTTCATTAGAAGGAATCTACACGAAAGATATCAACGCGGTTTACTTAGTTAACGTGAACCTTCCTAACTCAACTGTGAAAGCAGTAGGTGCTGATAATCGTGTGATTTTCTACACGGCGAATGCAGCTGGTATCCCAACATCAACGAAGAACTACCAAATCTATGGTGGTACGAAAGGTTTGAATGCACCAGCAACAGGAAATACAACGGCTAGCCCGAACATTTCAGATGCAATCGTAATCAAGAACACAGACTTAGGTTATTCATATGCCTTGACTGCTACAATCTCAAAATCATTTGATAATGGATTGTTCGCTTCATTAGCTTATACAAACTCTGATTCACGTTCAGTAAATGATGGTGGTTCAATTGCACAATCACAATGGAGAGACCGTGTTGTTTCAGGAGATCCAAATGAGAACGTTGCTTCTTATTCTTCTTACTTGCAAACACACCGTTTCAATGCATATGGTTCATATAAGTTGAATTACTTGAATGAAAAGGCAGCAACTACGTTTGGTTTTACTTACTCAGTAGCTCCAGCAGGTCGTTTCTCTTACACGTACTCAGGTGATATGAATGGTGATAGCCAAACTTCAAATGACTTGATTTATATCCCACGTGGTCAATCTGAAATCATGATGAAGGATTTGTCAGTTACTGCTAATGGTGCAACAACTGTTTATACAGCTGCCCAACAATGGAATGACTTAGATAAATTTATTTCTCAAGATTCATACTTGAATGGACGTCGTGGTCAATATGCAGAACGTAACGGTGCTGAATTACCTTGGCAAGCAAACTTTGATTTCAAAATCATTCAAGATTTTTACATCAAAGTGGGTGGTCAAAAGAACACATTACAATTTACATTGGACGTGTTTAACTTCGGTAACTACGTATCTCCACAATGGGGTCTAGGACAATCATCAATCCGTGCAGGTTTATTAACTTACACAGGTAACGATGCTGCTACTGGAAAACCAGTATTCCAATTCCCTTACCGTACAGGTACAACTCCATTAACAGATTCATTCCAACGTAACTTTGGTTTAGGATCTCGTTGGCAAGCACAATTCGGTGTGCGTTATATCTTCAACTAAGATATTTCAATTCCGAAATAAAAAGGCTGCTCGAAAGAGCAGCCTTTTTTGTTTTTGTAGAGACGCGATACTTCGCGTCAGGTATGTGGCGTTTGTACCGATTCCCTAGGCTGAAGCCTAGGGTTATTAATAACCCTAGACTTTAGTCTGGGGATTAGACTGATCCGATTCCTTATGTAAGCTGAAGCCTAGGGTTATTAA